>NZ_KV826427.1:0-104456 GCF_001835915.1 Streptococcus sp. HMSC034E12 | reverse complement strand
ATGCTGCATCGATCGCTGCTTTAGCTGCTGGTTTGACTTTAGCTGCTGGATCTACTTTTTCTACTTTTTCTTCACCGCGGTCTTTGTTACGTTCAACAGATTCTTGAGTAGTTGCTGCATCCACTCTATTTTTTGCATCTTGAGCTAAACGTTCTGCTTCTTTTACAGCGGCTTCTTTTTCTTCAGTAGTTAGTTCATCACGAGCTGCTATTTGAGTTTTCTTCTCTTCAAGTATACTTTGAATATCATTTTTCGCCGCTGTCTTAACTTCTTCTGCTGGAAGTATTGGAGTAATCTTGTTTGTTTCTTCTGTCAGTTTTGTTGCTACATCAGCTTCGGTTGTTGCTGAGTATACTGCTTTTTTAGCTGCTGCTAAGGCTTCAATTACTTTTGATTTAGCGGCTTCTTTTTCTTCTTTTACTGAACCATCAACTGCTTCAATCTTAGCAATTTGATCTTTAGCTGCTTTTTCTAAGTCTAATTTAGCTTTTTCTTTTTCTAATAATACTAACTTAGTGTTAATTTCAGCTTGATTTTTTCTGTCAGCTACAGGTACATTATTTTTTTCTTCGTTTAGGATATTCTTAGCTTCAGCAAGTTGATTTTGCATTGCTTTCCAGCTTTCTGGAGTATAGTCACTTTCATTTAGCTGTGCTAATTGAGTTTCTAATCCATTAACCTTATTCTCCAGGTCTGTTTTATACATGTTAACTGTTACATTTTGAGTATTTACAGGGATATTTCTTAATTTAGCTCCTACAACAGCAAAACTTGCTCCCCCTGTAACAGTTCCTGTTAACCCACCATATGTGGTACTTGTTAAGAATGTGTTAGTTCCTTTAAAATCTGAAGAAGTTGGTTTATCCGCCGGCAACTCAACTACATAGCTTAATGTAACTTTCTCTCCAGGTTTCAACCCTTTATAATCGATTGTCAATGTTCCATCTTTAACCGAATCCTTTGTCCCACCTTCAGATGATACAAAAGTCGCACCTTCTGGTAACTTAACTTGATATTTATTTGATCCTGAAGAAGCATGTCCCTTATTTTCCATCTCGACACTAATTTTAGCTCTTACAGTTTTTGCTGTCGCTGATGGTGATACTTCGTTGTATGTTACAGTTGATGGTTTAGCTACAACGTGAGATCCGGTAGTTATCGATAGATTAGATACCATTGCTCCAAGGTAATATGTTTCTCCATCAATTTCAATTTTACCATTATCTTTATGTGCTACATTTGAATCTGGATCTACCTCAAGACGTACACGAAGTTTAGTTATCCCTTTAGGTACTGTCACTACACCATTATATGGTGTCATAAGTGATCTCCAAACAATCTTTCCTTGAACCTCATTCCCTCTTTCTGGGTAAGATACTGTTAGTATAGTTCTATTGTCTCTTGATCCAATCGGTCCAAAAGTACCTGTATTTTGAGTAATTACAATCTCTTGTCCAGGAATTACATCAATATCTTGATACACCCCATCAAACTGATCACTCTTACTAGTGCGATCACCAGCTTTTTTATATAGTGCCAACGGAATACTATATGGATGAGTTTGATTTACAACAGATCCGTAACCTCCATACTCTGTTACTTTACCATTTGCAATAACTACTTTTTTTTGATTAGGATTGATCGGCTTCCATCCAATCAAGTCAAAAGCATTAATAACTTTCCATTTTTCAGCAGTAGTAGGTTTTCCGTTATCTTCAAAATATGGGTTTACCACATGTAGATCCTTTTCGTTGACAACTGAATCATCATCTCCATCTGTTGTAGCTGCATCACCTGATCGGTTCTGATCGTTTGCATCTAGAGCACGTTTTCTACGTGATTTTGGTTTGTTGCTTTCTGTTGTCGCAGTTTCTTCTGCAGGTTTTGTTGTTTCTGCTGATGTCGTAGATGGCTCTTCAGCTTTTACTGTTGTTTTCTCTTTGTTTTCTACGCTATTTGCTTCTGTAGATGACGCCTCAGTGTTTTTCTCCGTTGATTTTTCTTCTGGCGCTGGAGTAGGAGATGATACTACTGGCGCTGGAGTTGCATCAGCAGGTTTTGAAGTAGTTGCGTCTGCTTGAGTTTTCGGAGCAGTCGAGTCACTGGCATCAGGATTTTCATCCACCTGATTATTAGCTTTAGTAGCTGTTAGGGCAGAATCTGTTGCTGTTACGTTTGTCTCTGCTGCATATACTGCACCATTTCCTAAAAACATGAGAAATGCTGCAACCGCTACACTGGCTGCACCAAAACTTACTTTTCGAATAGAGTAACGGGTTACCTTCTCACGACGTGAGCGTTCTACTCGACTCATAGAATGATTATTTCCCATCTATAAAAACTCCTTTATAATTTATTAATGAAAATGGCAACTTCAGTTAATATATATATATATATATATATATTAACCAGAGCTATAGCTTATAAACCATTTTCAGTCTAATCTTATCATTGTTAATCTAATAAGTCAATTATTTAAGTCAATTATTTAAGTCAATTATTTAAGTCAATTATTTTAATTCATTGGACAGAAAAATAAAAACACACTTAGATTTTATTTCATGCCCGAAATTGAAACAGTACATTGAAGCTTCTAAAACATTGCTATAAACTTGTTTGAATTCCCCAATAGATTTGTTCGCAGTTTATTTCAATCTACTATACATAACATTGTTAGCATTGAACTTGTTGAGGAGGTGCTTTATGAATCAGCTTGAGTTTCAGCGTAATCACCTACAAATGGACTATTATAGCGATAGCTACCAAGATTTTGAACGTGACTTCTACCGCTACTCTAACATGAATATTCCATTGACCTTCCTGACCGATGATATCCTCAAAACAATGGCGACTTCACGTAAGAATTACTTTATCCTGAATAAGGAGAAGTCTAAAGATAACCGCGATCACTTCTTCATATTTGAGGTAAGTACCATAGATGAAAATCCGCTAATCTACCGATATTCTTACAAGAATACAACAACATACTTAGCACAAAAATAGGAGCAGTTCGATTTACTGTTCCTATTTTTAATCTTCATAAAATCTAAGCATTTCTACTTTGAAAAATTTACCATCTTCGAATATTTTTTCCAAGGGACCAGAAGGTTTAAAACTAGGTCCCTACCGACCAATTATTAATTTTCCTTCCCAGATTTCCTCAGGGATATTACTATTCGTTAATTTAAACAAACTTTTTGAGTTCTCAGGTCGACTGAAATATACTCCAGAATAAATTGGCTCCTGATTACTGTCATATGTGATTAAAGGATCTTCATTCGAAAAGTAAAAATCAAACTCATTACGATCACTCCCAAAATAAAAGATTGGTATTTCAAGCATATTATCATTTTTTCTATTCTTTAATATTTCTTACCAACGAACTAATAATTTTATGTTATCATTTGGACTTTAAAATCTTAATCATCAAAATATCATCGTCTCTACATTTCACAACTTCAAAACCAAATTTTTCATAAAGATGGATCGCATTATTTCCATAGCTAACACTTAGAGAAACTCCTTCTCTACCAATTTCCGATAATCTATCAAGGAAACCTATCATTAGTTGATTACCAATCCCTTTTTGTCTATGGTTAAAATCAATGGAAATCATTAACTCGGAAAAGGAGCTTTTATAATATCCGTAACCACTTTTATCTGCATCAAGCATTCTCTCCCAAATTGCACCTACAATTTCATCATCTTCAACAGCAACTAATACTACTTCTCGATCTAAATCAATATCATTATAATACTTAGATATCTCAGGTTGAAAAACTATTTCAGATGATAGAAATCAGATAGATTCCACCTAGTATCCACCAAATCAACTTAATCACCTCCCTTTACTTCTTGTCGTCTCAGTTGCTTGGTCCACTCTGACAGCACACCATTAAATACGTATTCAGCTATTACTTCCGCTGACCGAGCAAATCGCATATGTTCCAATGCATACTGATAACGGTCACTAAAATAGAGCATGGCATAGTCACTAGCCGACTGAGATAGACCTGTCTGTCTTAACTGGTCATGAACCAAACCCCAAATATAATCTCGATCGTACTTGGTCACGCCATCGACTTTTGAAGTAAAGTTTTCTTCTTGCTTCTCATCTACTAGCTGCCTCTCCTCCTCGTCCTCAATAAGGAAATCACTCCCTTTAGTTTCACTATATTTAGTCTCACTTCCTTCAGTCTCACTAGGGGCTGAATATAAGACCGGCCCCGTCTTTCTTTGAGACCCCCCTAGTGTTTTTTTAACACTAGCCCCGTCTGTATGTAAGACTGGGGAAGGCATATGTTCTAATTCCCCCAAGTAAATTTTATTTGCCATTCGACCTCTTTCACTAGAGGACTGTTGGACTTCATCGATTAAGCCATATTCGCGTAAGGTTTTCTTAATAGAGAGTAGTTTTGACTTTGAACAGCCTAATAGTGCCATCAGATTTGAATTGGAATAAATCAAATAAATAGCCCCATCCTCATCAATCCAGCCCTTACTCAAAGACAGCTCCAACCTATCTTTTAAAACCGCGTAGGCTACCTTAACCTCCAGCTTCATATCCTTATAACGTTCACTCTCAAACAAAATTTTAGGGAGTTTATAATAACGCTCTGATGTCTGATACTGATTAGCGGTAATTCGTTTCATTATTGTCCCTCCAAAACTAAAATTCCAACATTTCCAAATTCATCAAATCGGATTAAACCTGTTTGTTCCATTTCATTTACCAGTTGAGTTGCTTTTAGATTATCAACTCCCATGATGGTCATGATATGGCTCTTGACGATATGACGTGATGACTGTTCTTCCTTTTGCATAATTACCTCCAAAACGCAAAAATGGGGTAGACAATCTAGTGTCTACCCCCGAAAGTTTATTAAAACAAAAATCCTGCCAAAGAATTTTTGGCAGGATTTTTGACAGGAAACCAAATCAATTTATCAGTTTCTATCAATCGCTTATCGCTCTCAAAGACTGGTAAATAGGGATTCCGCAATCTAATTATGATGTTACTCTTATTTAAGAGTAACTGAAGCTCCAGCTTCTTCCAATTTAGTTTTGATTTCTTCAGCTTCTGCAGTTGCAACACCTTCTTTAACAACAGTTGGTGCTCCGTCAACAAGTTCTTTAGCTTCTTTAAGACCAAGACCCGTGATTTCACGAACAGCTTTGATAACGCCGACTTTCTTGTCGCCTGCTGCAGTCAATTCAACGTCAAATGAATCTTTTGCAGCGGCAGCTTCACCAGCACCAGCAGCAGCTACAGCTACAGGAGCAGCTGCAGTTACACCAAATTCTTCTTCGATAGCTTTTACAAGGTCGTTCAATTCAAGGATTGAAGCTTCTTTAATTTCAGCAATAATATTTTCAATGTTCAATGCCATTGTCATTTCCTCCAAATATGTTTTCGTTATTTATTATTAGTTTGTAGCATAGGCTACGCGCAACTTAAAATTAAGCTGCTTCTTCTTTGTTGTCTGCAACCGCTTTGACTGCAAGAGCAACATTGCGAACTGGTGCTTGAAGCACAGATAGTAGCATAGATAGAAGTCCTTCGCGATTTGGAAGAGTTGCAAGAGCAACGATTTCTTCTTTAGATGCAACAGCACCTTCAATAGCTCCACCCTTAATTTCAAGTGCATCAGCTTCTTTAGTAAAATCATTGATGATTTTTGCTGGTGCTACAACATCTTCATTTGAAAATGCAACAGCAGATGGTCCAACAAATGCATCAGCAAGACCTTCAAGTCCAGCTTTTTCAGCTGCACGACGTAAAATTGAGTTTTTAATAACTTTATACTCAACTTCGCTTCCACGAAGATTACGACGAAGAACTGTGTCTTGTTCAACTGTAAGACCACGAGCATCCACAACAACGATACTTGCAGCTGCTTTCATTTTTTCAGCAACTACATCAACTAGTTCCGCTTTTTTAGCAATACTTGCTTCACTCATTTAGTGTTTCACCTCCGTAATTATTTTGCTTGGGAAATTTTTCCAAAAGAAAAACGCGCCCAAACCTAGACACGAAAGTACAATACGTTTCTTTTACATGATCCGTTTTGTCCTCGGTAGGATCTTTATGAGTCGAGCTCCCCTACTGTCTTAGGCAGTTTTTTCAAACCAATGATTATTGTAACATAAGAAAAAAAAGATTGCAAGAGTTTTTAATAATTTTTATAATTAGAACGAAAATCTATTCTTTTTAGTTAGCAGATTTATTAAATTGTTGGAAAAAAGAGAAAATGGTAAAGGCTAATACGAAAAGACGATAGAATGTTTCATTTCTACCGTCTGTCTGATGTGTTTTTATTCCTTGTTCAGTTCGACACTGGTTTTTTAATCTTCCCAAAATCAACGATAATCTATTAAAGTCTTTTCTTTTAGAATGACAGGTATGCTAAAAGCTATGATTTCCGCTAATACAGTAGCAAGCACATCGTATACGTCAAATACTGCACTAGTATTAATCAATGGTAATAGCTCATTAATAAAAGACATCAGTACAAACACTATACATATATACATAAGTGTCTTTTTAGAAAATTCAATAGTTGAGACTTTATTTGTACTGAATGTTGGACTAAAAGGTTGTTTTAGCATAGCTGTTGCAATCCATGCTCCTCCAAAACTAGGTGTGACATAAAACATAGGAACAACTGAATTAATTGAATAATATTTTCTTAAAAATATTGTGAGTAGCCAAATTAATAATCCTAAAATCGCCATAATTTCAATGGAACTGATTCTCAATTTTCTTTTCTTCATATGTTCCAACTTCTCATCAACTTTCAATTTATCCATTTCTATTATACTAAATATCCCACCCTTATCTCATCATAACAAAAAATATGACAATCTTGTAATATCAGTGTTTCCATTCAGCCTAGTTTTGTCTTTTCAAACATTTCTTCTTGCAGATTTAAATGCTAAAGTCCTCCGTAATAAAAAATTCACTAGTTCATCGTAAATGCTCCCAACATTTTACAAGCCTAAAATGCTTCCTTCAATCTTCAAAAAATGGAAGGATATAGGCTTTTTCTTCCTCTGTACAGGCAACAAGCGGGAGGCGGAGTGGTCCGACTTCAAACCCTTGAGAATTTAGCACAGCTTTAAGTGGTGCTGGGCTTGTCACAGAAAAGAGAGCTTCTATTTTTGGTAACAGCTGACGTTGAATCTGAGCAGCTTTTTTCAGCTTACCCTCATCTAAAGCAGCAAACATTTCATAAAAGTCATCTCCATTGGTATGAGCCGCAACAGATATAACCCCCTGTGCTCCGATTGCCTTTGCATGAAAAGCTTGTCCGTCTTCCCCAGTATAAATTAGAAAGTCCTGTGGAGCGTTTTCAACCAAATGAGTAAGAGCATCTATGCCTGTACAATCCTTGATTGCAATAATATTTGGCAATTGTGCTAAGCGCAAGGAAGTTTCTACTGTCAAACCAGCAACCGTTCGGCTAGGAACATTATAAACGATGACTGGCAGATTTGAAGCTTCCGCAATCGCTTTATAATGCTGATATAGACCTTCTTGAGTCGGTTTGTTGTAATAAGGTGTTACTGCAAGTCCGGCAGCAAAACCACCAAATTTGTCAACTTCACGCACGAATTCAACTGAATCTCGAGTATCATTTGTACCAATTCCGGCTATCAGCGGAACTCGCCCTTTTACAATCTTTTGAACTGCTGCAAATAATTCCAGCTCCTCTTCATGCGTCAGAGTTGGGCTTTCGCCTGTCGTTCCTGCGATAATCAATCCTTCTGTATGATGCGCTAAAAGATGTTCAATCAGCTTAGAAAGAGCCTCAAAGTTAATGCTACCGTCCTCTTTAAACGGTGTTACAAGTGCTGTTATGATTCTTGCTTTTTTTAAATCTTCTATAGACATAACTATCGTCCTCCTAGCCTGCAAAATACAACTATACGAATATTATCTCACATTTTACTTCAATTTGAAAATGACCTCTGCTGTTGGATGCACCAATCCACGTTCATGCAAGGTCTCAGCGATTTGAACAGAATTCCAAGCAGCACCTTTAAACAGATTGTCTGAAACCACCCACATATGGATGCCTTTTTCAGCGTCCAAATCCTTGCGGATACGACCAACAAATGTTTCTTTTTTGCCGATAGCATTAACAGCCTGAGGGTAGATTTGATGAGCAACATCATCCTCTAATACTGCTCCTGGAAAGTTCGCAATAGCTGCTTTGACTTCTGCGATGGGTGCTACTTCTTTTGTCTCGATGTAGACAGACTCTGAGTGCGCTGAAAGAACAGGGATACGAACACAAGTAGCAGAAACCGCAATCGTGTCATCTTCCATGATCTTCTTGGTTTCATTGGTCATCTTCATCTCTTCGTAGGTGTAGTCATTGTCCGTAAAGACATCAATTTGAGGAAGAGCATTAAAAGCAATCGGATAATGTTTCTTGTCACCGCCGGAAGGCAAAATCTCAGCCTTAACATCACGCGGATTGACACCGTCATTTAAGACCTCACGCAGTTCACGCTGAGTTTCAAGAATAGCTCCCATACCAGCTCCAGACACGGCCTGATAGGTCGATACGATGATGCGCTCTAAGCCCCATCTCTGACGAATCGGCTCCAAAGCTACCATCATCTGGATAGTGGAGCAATTTGGGCAGGCAATAATTCCGTTATGAGCATCAAGTGCATGTGCATTGACCTCTGGTACAACCAAAGGAACATCAGGATTCTGACGGAAATGAGAGGTATTGTCAACGACAACCGCTCCTGCCTTGACAGCGTATGGAGCATACTTGGCAGACGTTGAGGCGCCTGCTGAAAAGAGAGCGATATCTACACCTTCAAAGGCAGTCTCCGTTGTTTCTTCAATTGTGATGTCTTGGTCTTTAAATTTCAAAACTTTCCCCGCTGAACGAGCTGAAGCCAAGTAGCGTACTTTCTCAATCGGAAGAGTTGATTCTTCCAGCATTTTAATCATTTGAGCTCCAACGGCACCTGTAGCACCTACCACAGCAACTGTGTATCCCATAACATACCTCTCTGAATTTTCAAAAAATTTGTGTATTGCTGGTATTATACTACTTTTCTAAAGAATTGAAAAGACTTAGAAGAAAAAAATCCCCACTAAAAAGTAGGGATTGAGGGCACTTACGTGTGATGAGCAGGTTCACACAACTCATCAAGGTCCGCTCCTGCGTATATGACCTCCCATGCTCAATATGTGACTTGCGCCACCTATCGACTCATCGCATATCTAGCATTCTACTACAGAGAATCCTAAAAGTCAAACTATTTTTTATGAGAGATTTTCTAGCTTATCCATATTTGAAATTGGTGCCTTAAAAGAGTAAAATAGTTTTTAGGAGGATAAAGTTATGGATACTACGAAACAGCCTGTCCCCATGCCTCAAGATAGGCGAACAATGGCTATATTGCTAGGAGCTGTGGGTGGTTGCCTAGACGTTTTTTCGCATATACAATTTAGTACACTAATCGCCACTCAGACAGGGAATATTATTTTAATCGTAGCCGATTGGGATGGACCAACCGTAAAGACCGCTTACCGTATCCTTTCGCTTGTCTTCTTTACCTGTGGCTTTATCCTTGGTATTCTACTTAAGGAACGGGCGCAAAGCTCACATTGGCGTACTTGGGGAGTCTTACCATTGACTCTCACGACTTTCCTCTTTCCTTTTTTTCAT
Organism: Streptococcus sp. HMSC034E12; assembly: GCF_001835915.1. Classification (NCBI taxonomy): domain Bacteria; kingdom Bacillati; phylum Bacillota; class Bacilli; order Lactobacillales; family Streptococcaceae; genus Streptococcus; species Streptococcus sp. HMSC034E12. The sequence goes on along the minus strand of NZ_KV826427.1, from coordinate 94,758 downwards.
TCTCATTATTTTATCTGGGTGATATTGCTTGCAACCTCTACAGGCATGGTCATGCTAACTTATACAGGCTCAAAAATCGAGTCTTATCCCTACATGATTATGATGACTTCAGGAAACTATCGGAGAATGGTCACTGCTTGGTATGAATATATTCGTTTTAAAGATCGTAGACATATTATTAGAAGGCAAGCGGCTAATTACTCTATGATTGTCGCTAGTTTCATCGGCGGTGCTATTTTTACTGGATTTCTCACACGTTTCATTCATCAATACGCTATCTGGACAGTCACTACTATTTTGACAACTATTATCATTCATTATACCAGATACAATCATATACATCACTTAGAGCAAAAAAATATCTAACACTCAATGAAAATCGAAAAGCAAACTAGGAACTAAGTAAGACAAAAAACCGAACCAATCCTCTTGGGTAATGCTCACAAAGAGAATTGGTTCGGTTTTTGCTAGTTCATCAATACTTGCCTGCGATATTTCATTTATCGATCCTCTTCCTCATCTATCAATCTCACAAATACTTGCTTCCTTCTTTAATGCTGAGTTTGCTCAGCCTGTCTTTGTATTTTTCGATAAATTCCCGCACCCAGTCGGGATTGGTCTTGGAGTAGTCCCAAAGTGCCCAGCCAATGGCCTTATTGATGAAAAACTCGGTCTTATTAAGATTATTAATCAGGATTTGCTCTAGCATCTGGACATCCGTTTGCTCTTTTTGAAGTAATTGGTGTTCGATAGCCAATCGGCGCAACCAAATGTCCTCATCCGTACTCCAATCCAATACTATTTTCTTTGTCTCAGGATAGTGTAAACAAATATAACCTACCGAGCGACACAAAAAGTCAATCGTGTCCCACCAAGGCTTTGTTTGTGCCAATTTCTTTACCTTTGTTAAATCGTTTGAGGCTAAAGATGTTTGTTTTAGTTGTAAATAATCCAGCACCACATATTGCATTTCACGATAGGGATTTTCCCAAGCCTGATTGATAAATTTCCAATCTATCGTAGACTTGTGACTTTTCTTAAAAAATATTTTAGAAATTTGCCGCCTAATAGGTGTTTTGACCACTAAAAACTCGAACTGATCTTTCATGTATGCTTTCATGTGAATAGCATCTTCAGGGTTTGCTACTTCTTTTAATCCTTGGAAAACATCTTCTACTTTCATATTACCATTCACTTTCAACATTCATATCTTTGAATAATTTAATTGGTCTTGCTGGTTTATCTAAACTCTTCTGCAACCAAACTGTAGCATGCCAGCAGCCAAATTTATAGCCGATTTTTGGGAAATGCGCTACTTGCTGATAACCAAGTTTTTTTATGGAAAGAAATACTGGCGTCATTCGGCAGAGCAATACAAGCTAGAAAATGAACAAACCCTTGCTGTTCAAGAATTTCTTCCAATTTGTCATAAAGCTGCTTCCCAATCCCTCTGCCGCAATTCTCATCAGCTACATAGACCGACAGCTCAATAGCCCAGTTGTATGCCTCTCGACCATAATAAGTCGAAGCATAAGCATAACCCAGAATGACTCCCTCTTCCTCTGCCAACAGATAAGGATACCTTTCCAAGGTCTTCTCAATCCGACCAGAAAATTCCTCCACCGACGGAACATCATACTCAAAAGTAATGGCTGTTTTCTCCACATAGGGTGCGTAAATAGCAATGAGAGCAGCAGCGTCGTTTTTATTTTCTAATCTGATGTTCATCCAAACGTTCCTTTCTTCTTATTACTTTCATAAAAATGAAGTATATCACCATGTATATTTTACCAAATTCAAAAAGAAAAGGCTCTCTCGAACCTTTTTCGTTTTAAAATAGTCCAATAGCAGTTCCGTCTGCTGCTACGTCCATATTGAGGGCTGCTGGGCGTTTTGGCAGACCGGGCATCGTCATAACATCACCAGTTAGGGCGACAATAAAACCTGCACCCAATTTTGGAACTACTTCGCGGATAGTGATTTCAAAGTTTTCTGGCGCTCCTAGAAGATTTGGATTATCTGAAAAACTGTACTGGGTCTTGGCCATACAAATTGGCAGCTTATCCCAGCCGTTCTTGACAATTTGAGAAATTTGAGTTTTTGCTTTCTTTTCAAAATTGACTTTTGTTCCACGATAGATTTCCTTGACAATTTTCTCGATTTTTTCTTCGATAGACAGATTGTTGTCATAGAGTCGAGTGTATTTGGCAGGTCTCGTTTCAATCGTTTTGACCACAACTTCCGCAAGAGCCAATCCACCGTCAGCACCATCTGCCCAGACACTAGCCAATTCCACCGGGACATCAATCTCTGCACAAAGTTCCTTGAGAACGGCAATTTCAGCTTGGGTGTCCGTCACAAATTCATTGATAGTCACCACGACCGGAATACCAAATTTACGGATATTTCCCACATGGCGTTTGAGGTTGGCAAAACCTGCTTTAACCGCTTCAACATTCTCAGTTGTCAGATCTTCTTTAGCGACACCACCGTTCATTTTCAATGCTCTAAGAGTTGCAACAATAACCACTACATCTGGAGCAGTCGGAAGATTGGGCGTTTTGATGTCTAGGAATTTTTCAGCCCCTAGATCCGCACCGAAGCCAGCTTCAGTCACCGTGTAGTCCGCCAAATGCAAAGCTGTTGTCGTTGCCAAAACGGAATTACAGCCGTGGGCGATATTTGCAAACGGTCCACCGTGAACAAAGGCAGGGGTTCCATAAATAGTCTGTACTAGATTGGGCTTTATAGCGTCTTTCAAGATGAGAGCAAGAGCCCCTTCTACTTCCAAATCTCGAACATAAACAGGCGTCCGATCATAACGATAACCAATAACGATATTAGCTAGACGTTCTTTCAAGTCTTCAATACTTGTCGCTAAACAGAGAATAGCCATGATTTCAGATGCAACCGTAATATCAAAACCATCTTCCCGCGGAATTCCATTAACCGGACTGCCCAGACCGACGGTCACATGCCGCAAAGCACGGTCATTCAGATCTACCACGCGCTTCCAGATAATGCGACGTTGGTCAATTCCTAGAGCATTTCCTTGATGTAAATGATTATCAATCAAAGCAGAAAGGGCATTGTTGGCAGTGGTAATCGCATGCATATCTCCTGTGAAATGCAAATTGATGTCTTCCATTGGTAGAACCTGTGCATAACCACCTCCAGCGGCTCCGCCTTTGATTCCCATAACTGGTCCAAGAGACGGTTCACGAATCGCAATCATGGTTTTCTTTCCAATTTTGCTGAGAGCATCTGCCAAGCCAATAGTAATAGTTGATTTTCCTTCGCCGGCCGGTGTTGGGTTGATGGCTGTTACCAAAATCAGCTTACCAACTGGCTTCTTTTGCAATTCCTGAATCTTGTCAAAAGATAATTTCGCCTTGTATTTACCGTAAAGCTCCAAATTATCGTAATCAATTCCAACTTTCTTCACTACATCAGCAATCGGATGCAAGTCAACACTCTGAGCAATTTCTATATCCGTTTTCATTTGGAATCCTCCAGTTTTGATAGGATTATTATACCAAAAAATAAAGAAAACAAACACTTTCAAAGCTAAAATTCTCAAAAACGTTCGGAAAGGTCTTTTCTATTTACGAATTAACTTTTTTTGTGTAAAATTTAGTTATGAAACTATTGATTACTTCTGGCGGAACGAGCGAAAAAATCGATCAAGTTCGTTCTATTACGAATCACTCAACAGGAAAGCTTGGTGCTCTTATTGCGGAGAGTTTTTTAGCACAAGGCGATCAAGTTACATTAGTCACTACACAGAGTGCTGTCAAGCCTGCTGCTCATCCGAATTTAACCATTCAAATCATTGAAAATGTACAAGATTTGCTGGAAACGATGCAGCCTTTAGTCAAAACTCATGGTGTTTTAATTCATTCAATGGCCGTTTCTGACTACATGCCTATTTACATGACAGGTTTTGAACAAATCACTGCTTCACAGGATTTAACAGAGTTTTTAAACAAGACCAATGATCAAGGCAAGATTTCATCAAAAGATGAATACCAAGTGCTCTTTCTCAAACAAACACCGAAAATTATCAGTCAAGTCAAAAAATGGAATCCCAATATCCGTCTAATTGGCTTTAAACTCTTAGTTGGTGTTTCTAAGGAAGAATTACTGACAGTTGCTCGTGCTAGTCTCATAAAAAACAAAGCAGAAATAATTGTAGCAAATGACTTGTATGATATTTCCAATAATCAACATCATGCTTTCTTGGTCAAACAAGATTCCGTAATAGAAGCCACTACTAAAGAAGAAATTGCCCAATTATTGCTGACACATATTCACACAAAGGACAATCTATGAAACATATTACACTAGCTGTCACAGGAAGCATTGCCGCCTATAAAGCTGCCGACTTGGTCAGTCAATTGACAAAAGACAATCAAAAGGTGACTGTTCTGATGTCTCAAGCAGCTACAAATTTCATTACACCGCTGACTTTGCAAGTATTGTCGAAAAATTTAGTGCATACAGATGTCATGGAGGAGCCTGCGCCAAACAAGGTCAATCATATTGAAATTGCCAAGCAAACGGATCTTTTCTTAGTTGCACCTGCTTCCGCCAATACGATCGCTAAATTAGCTAATGGCTTTGCAGACAATATGATAACCAGTACCGCACTTGCTCTGCCATCAACAGCCAAAAAGGTATTAGCCCCAGCTATGAATACCAAAATGTATGAAAATCCAATCACTCAAGAAAATCTATCTAAACTAGAAAAATACGGCTGGCAAATTATTCAGCCTAGAGAAACCGTCCTAGCCTGTGGTGACCACGGAATTGGCGCCCTTGCTTCTGTAGAAACAATTATAAAAAAAGTAAAGGAAATGATTTATGAAGAAACAATCTAATATTGCTCAAATTGCTATCTTTTTTGCGATTATGCTCGTCATTCATCTATTGAGTTCAGTAATATTTAATCTTTTTCCCGTCCCAATCAAACCAACGATTGTCCACATTCCCGTTATTATTGCAAGTATTTTATATGGACCAAAGGTAGGCGCTATTTTAGGGGCGCTAATGGGTATCATTAGTCTGGTTACGAACACACTTGTTCTCTTGCCAACCAGTTACTTGTTTAGCCCGTTTGTACCTAATGGGAATATTTATTCGCTCATCATTGCCCTTGTTCCGCGAATCTTAATCGGAGTCACCCCTTATTTTGTTTATAAATATCTTAAAAATAAGATCGGACTTATCTTAGCTGGAACAGTCGGTTCGTTGACAAATACAATTTTTGTTTTAGGAGGGATTTTCTTATTATTCTCCAAAGTATATAATGGGAATATTCAGCTCTTACTCGCATCTGTCATTTCAACCAATTCCATTGCTGAAATGATTATTTCTGCGATTCTGACAGTTACCATTATTCCAGCCCTTGAAAAAGTTAGAAAATAATCACGTGAAATCGTGATTTTTTTATGAAAAAATGCTATAATGAAAACGATTAAACAATGCAGAAAGCTGAAAAATTGAGAAAACTGGATGTGCTCGCTCCTTTATTAAACAGGTAATGACATTTCCTGTTTTCACTAATTTTTCATAAGCTTTCCTATTTTAAAAAGGAGATTTCGTAATGACTTACCAAGAAAATTTCAAAAAATGGCTTGATTTTGCAGAACTTCCAGACTACCTTCGTAAAGAATTGGATTCGATGGACGAAAAGACAAAAGAAGATGCTTTTTATACCAATCTTGAATTTGGTACTGCTGGTATGCGTGGTCTGATAGGCGCTGGTACGAATCGTATCAATATTTATGTTGTTCGTCAGGCAACTGAAGGTTTAGCACGTTTGATTGATGAAAAAGATGAAGATTTCAAAAAACGCGGTGTCGCTATCGCTTATGACTCTCGTCACTTCTCTCCAGAATTCGCCTTTGAATCTGCTGCTGTTTTAGCAAAACATGGCATTAAATCTTATGTATTTGAAAGTCTCCGTCCAACACCAGAACTGTCATTTGCAGTTCGTCACTTAAAAGCTTTTGCCGGGATTATGATTACAGCCAGCCACAACCCTGCTCCATTTAATGGCTATAAAGTTTATGGCGAAGATGGTGGTCAAATGCCGCCTCATGATGCTGATGCTCTAACAGCTTATATTCGTGCCATTGAAAATCCATTTACTATTGAAGTAGCTGATGTTGAAGCCGAAAAAGCTTCTGGTTTGATTGAAGTTATTGGTGAAACTATTGATGCCGAATATCTCAAGGAAGTTAAAGACGTCAACATCAACCAACAATTGATTGACGAATATGGAAAAGACATGAAAATCGTCTACACTCCGCTTCACGGTACAGGTGAAATGTTAGCACGTCGAGCATTTGCCCAAGCTGGTTTTGATTCTGTTCAGGTTGTTGAAGCTCAATGCGTGCCAGATCCAGACTTCTCCACTGTCAAATCACCAAATCCAGAAAACCAAGCTGCTTTCGCTCTTGCTGAAGAATTGGGACGTAAAGTTGGTGCGGATGTTCTTGTCGCAACGGACCCAGATGCTGACCGTGTGGGTGTTGAAGTTCTCCAAAAAGACGGTAGCTACCGCAATCTTTCAGGAAATCAAATCGGTGCGATTATGGCTAAGTATATCCTTGAAGCGCACAAGACTGCTGGAACACTTCCTGCCAATGCAGCACTTTGCAAATCCATTGTGTCTACCGATCTTGTGACCAAGATTGCTGAAAGCTACGGCGCTACCATGTTTAACGTCTTAACTGGTTTCAAATTTATCGCTGAAAAGATTCAAGAATTTGAAGAAAAACACAATCACACTTACATGATGGGCTTTGAAGAAAGCTTTGGCTACTTGATTAAACCATTTGTGCGTGACAAAGATGCTATCCAAGCTGTATTGGTTGTTGCAGAATTAGCTGCCTACTACCGTTCTCGCGGCTTAACTCTTGCAGACGGAATTGAAGAAATCTACAAAGAATATGGTTATTATGCTGAAAAGACGATTTCAGTTACTTTGTCTGGTGTTGATGGCGCTGAACAAATCAAAGCTATTATGAGCAAGTTCCGTGACAATGCACCGAAAGAATTCAACGCTACTGCTATTACAGTCACAGAAGATTTCAAAGCACAAACCGCTACCGATTCTGACGGCAATGTAAGGAAATTAACAACTCCAGCAAGTGACGTATTAAAATACACACTTGCTGATAGTTCATGGATTGCTGTACGTCCTTCAGGAACTGAACCAAAAATCAAATTCTACATTGCTGTTGTCGGAAATTCTAGCCAAGACGCTCAAGCAAAAATTGCAAAAATTGAAGCAGAAATCAATGATTTTGTAAAATAAGCAAAAAGTAAGAAGGCTTTGATTTCTCATTCTAACTTCCACAATATTCAAACTTCGAGTCTGGGACAAGAATATCTCAGACTCGAAGTTGTCTTGTAACAAATAACAGATAATTGCTCAGATGCTGCTTTTTAAGATAGCAGACAGATCTTTCGAAGCAGGTCTCAAGGTCTTTTCGCTTTTTAACATTTGCTCAACATTATAGGGGAGACTATACAAAATAGCTAGGAAACATTTTATATCGGAGTCTTGAAACAAGAGCACGACAATTAAAATTTTCAATTTCTAGTCCTGTTTCACCTCTCTTTCAATGTTTTACATTTCATTTCAAATCTCTGCATTATTTTCCTATTTGTGGCATACTAGAATGAACAAAAGAAATGAGGTTATTTTATGGATAAATTTACACAAGATATCAATGATTTAGAAGTCACGACTGTTGAACGTGCCCGACAAGCCATTGCAAATAAAGAAAATGCAACTTTTTTCATTGGGCGTAAAACGTGCCCTTACTGTCGTAAATTCGCCACTACGCTAGCTAGTGTTGTCGCTGAAACCCAAGCACATATTTTCTTTATCAATAGTGAGGAACCTAGTGAACTGGAAGAGCTCCAAGCTTTCCGTTCCGAATATGGAATCCCAACTGTACCAGGATTTTTACATACAGAAAATGGTCATGTGACTGTCCGTTGTGACTCCTCTATGACGGCTGACGAAATCAAGTCATTCGCTAACTTATAAAAATGAAGCTGAGATAAATCACCAACTTCACAGCATATTATAAACTAACTAGGCAATAGCTTTTTACAATCACAAAGCGAGGCAGGGAACATATTATCCCTGCCTCTTAACATTTAATTTCCTTTTAATTTACCTTCTTGAAAGGCTTGCCATATCTTCTGCTGAGGTTTCGCAAACGGATAGTTGGTAAAGTCATCAGGATGCAGCCACAGAACTTGTTCCTCTTTTTGATTTTTTATCATATTTGCTACTCGACCGTAAAGCAAACGAATCTGCCACTTGCGATGACTGAACACATGTTGAATTGTCGGAAAAGCTTGCTCCTGCCAATTCACTACCACATCATAATCCTGCTCAAAGCTTTCTTGCGGAGATAATTCAAATGCAACTTGATTTTCTGCCACTTCAAAAAAGGATAACTGTTCACCGTCCGGAAATTCTTCTACTTCAATCAAAGGAAAGTGCCAAAATCCTGATAAAAGACTGCTTGTTTCATTTTTCTCTAAAAGAAATTCTCCTTGATTATTCTGGATAATTAAACCATACAAATAAACTGGAACTGGTTTTTTCTTAGGAGCTTTGATAGGGTATCTATCCATTGTTCCATGTAAGTAAGCAGCGCTAAATTCCCTTACTGGACTGTCATCAGGTCTAGGGTTGATAGGTGCTTCAATATCTGATCCTAAATCCATCAAAGCTTGGTTGAAATCTCCCGGTCTTTGGGGGTCAATCAGAATTTCCATCATCGCTTGAAAAACCTTTCGGTTAGCAGGGACACCAATATCCAAATTCACTTCAAATAAACGGCTCAGGACCCGCATAACATTCCCATCAACCGCTGGCTCAGGCAAACCAAAAGCAATACTTGCAATAGCTCCTGCTGTATAAGGACCAATTCCTTTCAGACTAGAAATCTCCTCGTAAGTGTGAGGAAACTCGCCACTAAAATCTGTCATAATCTGCTGAGCAGCCTGTTGCATATTGCGTACTCGCGAGTAGTAACCTAGCCCCTCCCAAGCTTTAAGCAAACGTTCTTCTGAAGCCATTGCTAAATCTTTGATTGTCGGAAACCAAGCTAAAAAGCGCTCATAGTAAGGAATAACCGTATCTACCCGTGTTTGCTGAAGCATAATTTCTGAAATCCAGATATGATAAGGATTACTGCTTCTCCGCCAAGGCAAATCACGTTTATTCTCATCATACCAAGCTAATAATTTTTGACGAAAGGAGGCAATTTTTTCATCCTCCCACATCTCAATTTCATATTTTTTCAAATCTAACATAACTTTAGTATAACATAAAATAAAAAGAGAACCCAGAACTTGAATTCTGGATTCTGTCTTGGCTTTCTAATAATGACCAACTGCTTGGCTGGCAGTAATCAATGTTAATTTATAAACATCATCAGCGTTGCATCCACGTGAAAGGTCGTTTACTGGATGATTCAATCCTTGCAAAATAGGACCGACTGCTGAAAAGCCACCGAGACGCTCTGCCATTTTATAGCTGATATTTCCAGCTTCAATACCAGGAAATACAAAGACAGTTGCTTGACCAGCTACATTGCTGCCAGGAGCTTTTAACTCTGCTGTTTTAGGTACAAATGCCGCATCAAACTGTAATTCTCCATCAATAGCAAGATCTGGTCGCATTTCTTGCGCAAGTTTCGTTGCTTCGATGACTTTATCAACCTTTTCACCAAATCCAGAACCTTTAGTTGAATAACTCAGCATAGCTACTTTAGGGTCAATGTCAAAGATTTGCGCGGTCAAGGCAGAGTTAATAGCAATTTCTGCTAATGTTTTAGCATCTGGATCAATATTGATTGCACAATCACTGAAAACATAGCGTTCCTCACCGCGAACCATGAGAAAGGCACCAGATGTGCGAGAAACCCAAGGAAGTGTTTTGATAATTTGAAGAGCTGGGCGAACCGTGCTTGCTGTAGAATGAATCGCACCAGAAACCATACCTTGTACTTTACCAAGATAAACAAGCATGACACCAAAATAATTGACGTCCTCTTTCAATAATTTACGCGCTTCGTCTTCTGTGATTTTTCCTTTACGACGTTCTACAAAAGCTGCCACCATTTCTTCAAAGCATGAACAATTTTGAGGGTCAATGACTTCATAACCTTCTGTCACACCTTCAATTTCAAGGTAAATACGAATTTTTTCAGGATTTCCCAATAAAACAGGTGTGATACTTGTTTCTTTTACCAAACGTTTAGTAGCTTGAATAATACGTGGTTCTTCACCTTCTGGTAAGACAATCTTCACTTCTTTGTCTTGCAATGTTTCACGAATTGTTTCAAAAATTTTCATGTTTTACTCCTTACTTATTGCTTAATTTTTGAATGACTGTTTGAAAATCTTTCGGAAAAGGACTTGATTTATTCACAACTTCCTTATGGAATGGATTGTAAAAACGCAATGAATGACAATGAAGCGCTTGCCGCGTTATTCCGTCAGTCATACTTCCACCATATAAGTCATCTCCCAAGAGAGGAAAACCAATATAAGAAAAATGAACCCTAATCTGGTGTGTTCGTCCTGTATGAAGATGAATATCCACGAGATAAATGTCATCATACTGCGCTAAAACTTTATAACTCGTATGAGCATATTTTCCATTTTTTGCCACACAGCGAGTAATGATACTACTATCTTCACGCGCTATGGGAGCAATAATATCTCCTTCTGGCTTTAACGGTGCCGAACCCTTGACCAAAGCATAATAATGCTTCTCAATGACTTTCTTTTGCAATTGTTTATCTAATCTTGCATGAGCATAACCGTGCTTTGCAAATAACATCAGACCACTCGTATCACGGTCTAAACGAGTCACAATATGAATCTGCTGATTTTCATAATGATTTGCAATGTAATAAGCCTTCACAAAATTGGCCATTGTATTGGAATGATTCACACTAGGAATGCTAGCTACGCCTGCTGGCTTGTTCAAAATCAGAAAATGTTCATCTTCGTATACAATATCCAATTCTTTTTCTACTGCACATAGACTGCTAAATCCTTCTTCCGCCGGAATATCAACGGCAACTTTGTCACCAATATCTAACAAATAAATGGCATTTTGCTTCTTTCCGTTTACCCGAATATCCCCACCAGAAAACTTAATTTTTGCAAGTAAACTTTTGGAAATTTCCTGTTTTTTTAGAAAGGTTTTGACTTTCACATGCTCATCTGCGATAAATTCAAACCTCATTCCTCCACCTCGCCGATAAAGGCATCTTTGACACGATTCCAAAAACTAGTATGACTCGGTGTAGCAAGAAAGTTAATCTTATGTTGATCAATTTGAAATTCAATTTTAGAAATATCATTTATCATAAAATTTTGATTGTCAATCGAAATCGCATGTCGATCATTCCAAGTCGGCACAATTTCAATTTTATCATTCTTAGGAACGATAATTGAGGAGCCCAAAGTCCGAAACACACGATTGTTCAAGCTTGCAACTTCTGCAATCTGAAGAGCTTCGATGGTTGGGTGGAGAACAGCTCCGCCCAACGATTTATTGTAAGCTGTACTTCCTGTCGGCGTTGATACTGAAACGCCATCACCACGAAAGCGCTCAAAATGCACTTGATTGATAATAACATCGGCGACCATTGTTCGTCCAGAACGCTTGATTGTCGCTTCGTTTAATGCACGCTTTATACAAATTTCATTATTTCCATGGAAAATTTTAACATTCAAAATCGGATAAGACACCTTTGCACCTGTATCTAATTTTAAATTATCAATTAGTTTGTCCAACTCAAAATCTCGATAATCTGTATAAAAGCCCAAATGTCCTGTGTGAACACCAACAAAGCGAACTTTGTCTAGCTGATCTTCATATTTGTGAAAGGCTGACAAAAGCATCCCGTCGCCACCGATTGAAATGACAATATCAGGATTATTATCATTCAAAATAAAATGATTTTGCTTTAATTTTTGTTTTAATTGGCGACAAAGTTCTTGACTTTGCCGTCTACGATTACTGATAATCCCTATTCTTTTACCTGTATTCTTCATCTGTATCGTCACTATTTCCTACGCCATCATTTAATTTACGACTAATTGGGTCAAATAAAGCTTGCGCTTCTTGAATATCATCACGAATTTTCCCCATTTCTTCGTCCAATTGATAGGCGATTTTTGCGGTAATCTCTAGACGTTTCTTAATTTCATCTGGAAATTCACCCTTATATTTATAATTCAACGAATGTTCAATTGTTGCCCAAAAGTTCATGGACAAAGTGCGGATTTGAATCTCTGCCAAAACTGTTTTGTTGCCATCAATGGTATCAACTGGGTATTCAACAATGACATGATAACTTCGATATCCACTAGCCTTACGGTTTTTAATATAGTCTCGCTCCTGGATAATCCGCATGTCGTGGCGCTTTCGTAAAACATCCAAAACTTCTTCTACGTCATCCACAAATTGAACCATTACGCGCAAACCAGCTATATCTTGCATATCTTGCGCTAGATTTTCCTCTTTAATCCCACGCAAAGCCATTTTTTCTTTGATACTTTCTATCGGTTTTACACGACCTGTTACAAATTCAATCGGAGAATGTTTTTTTTGTTTTCGATACTGTTTACGAATCCCACGCAGTTTGATCTTTAATTCACCAACCGCTTGAATATAAGGATCCAGAAACTCTTCCCACTCTAATTGCATACACTCACCTTGTCATTTTACTTAATTTTTTATAAAATAAACACAATACTTATTATAACATAAATCGCTTTCAAACAAAAGAAAAGGATTGGAAAATGGATCATTTGGAAATTGAATACAAAACGCTTCTGACAAAAAATGAGTACCAACAGCTGTTACCACTGTTTTCAAAGATAAAAGCTACCAAGCAGATAAACTACTATATTGACACAGCCGACTTTTCAATTCGAGATGCAAAAATGGCACTTCGGATTCGTACTTTTGAAACTCGTGCCGAATTAACTTTAAAAATTCCGCAGCAGGTCGGTAATATGGAATACAATCAATTTCTCACTTTAGAAGAGTCTCACACTCTCATCAATACATGTGTGCTACCTGAAGGAGAAATACACACTCTGCTGACTCAGGCTGCTATCAATCTCGAGAAATTAAAGATTCTAGGGAGCTTAACAACTATTCGCTATGAAAAAGAAACCACTATTGGCTTAATGGCACTTGATGAAAATCATTATTTTGACAAAACAGACTACGAATTAGAGCTGGAAGTGACAGATGCAAAAACTGGAAAAGAACAATTCGAGTGCTTTTTACAAGCTCATCATATCCATTATAAATATGCAAAGCCTAAAGTTGCAAGATTTGCTCAAAACTTATGAATAAAAAGCTGAAATTTTACTTATTTTTTGATAAAATGGAGTGTAGAAATCAAAAGGAGTCTTAATAAGTTATGATGAATATACTGACGGATAAAGCACAGATGAAGTTGTTTGCACTAAATTCCAATCACGATATTGCCGAGAAAATCGCTAAAGCTGCTGATGTGCCTCTTGGAAAACTTTCATCACGTCAATTTTCAGACGGAGAAATCCTAGTAAACATCGAGGAAAGCGTGCGTGGCTTTGATGTATTTATCATTCAATCAACAAGTTTTCCTGTCAATAATCATTTGATGGAACTTCTCATCATGGTGGATGCTTGCAATCGCGCCAGCGCTAATTCTGTCAATGTTGTGATGCCATATTTTGGCTATGCTCGTCAAGACCGAACAGCCGCTCCTCGCGAACCAATTACAGCCAAGCTCGTAGCGAATATGCTGGTTAAGGCAGGAGTTGATCGTGTTCTAACCCTAGATTTGCATGCTGTCCAAGTCCAAGGCTTCTTTGATATCCCTGTTGATAACCTTTACACCGTTCCTCTTTTTGCCAAACATTACTGTGAAAAGGGCTTGTCTGGTGAAGATGTTGTTGTGGTCAGTCCAAAAAATTCTGGTGTTAAACGTGCTAGAAGCTTAGCAGAGCATTTAGATGCTCCGATTGCGATTATCGACTACGCTCAAGACGATACCCACCGTAACGAAGGCTATATTATCGGAGATGTAGCTGGGAAAAAAGCTATCCTTATTGATGATATTTTAAATACTGGTCGTACATTTGCTGAAGCCTCAAAAATTGTTGAACGCGAAGGTGCAACAGAGATTTATGCAGTTTCTAGTCATGGTTTATTTGTTGAGGGAGCCGCTGAAAAGTTAGATAACTCTCCTATCAAAGAAATCCTGGTTACTGACTCAGTTGCAACGAAAGAAAAAACTCCGAAAAATGTTCAATACATTACTGCAAGTGGGCTAATCGGAGATGCAATCGTTCGTATCCATAAAAGAAAACCAGTCAGTCCACTGTTTGCTTACAATAAAAAGAAATAAGGAGAAATCTTGATTTATTTCGATAATGCAGCAACAACTCCTATGTCAACAGCTGCTATTACTGCTATGACACAGGTTATGGAAAATACCTTTGGCAATCCATCTAGCATTCATAGCCACGGAAGAGCTGCTAGTAAAATTCTTCGCAAAGCCCGACAAGAGCTTGCTGAACTGCTTCATACTAATAGTCAACATGTCATCTATACATCTGGTGGGACAGAAAGTAACAATACAGCCATAAAAGGATATGCCTTAGCCCATCAAGATCAAGGGAAACACATTATTACAACTGCTATTGAGCATCATTCGGTTCTTGAAACGATTGAATATCTGGTGGATAAATTTGACTTTGAAGCTACTTATATCCAACCTAAAAATGGAGAGATTACGGCTCAACAGATAAAAGAAGCCCTTCGAGAAGATACAATACTTGTCTCAACCATGTATGCCAATAATGAAACAGGCTATATGCTTCCAGTCAAAGAAATTGCTGACGTTGTGAAACATCATCCCGCTGCTTATCATGTGGATGCTGTGCAAGTTATAGGCAAATTACCTGTCTATCCTGACGAGCTAGGAATTGACTTTATGAGTGCATCAGCTCATAAATTTCATGGTCCAAAAGGCATCGGCTTCTTGTACTTCAATCATGTAAAATTTGACAAATTTTTACATGGTGGAGATCAAGAGGATAAAAGACGTGCAGGAACTGAGAATTTAGCGGCTATTGCCGGTATGGTTGCGGCTCTAAAAGAGAGCCTCAATTGCTACCAAGAAAACATGGAACATGTTGAAAGTTTGAAACAGCAACTTCTCTCTGAACTTGACGGAATCCATTACTATATAAATAATGATTCACACACACTTCCCTATGTCGTAAATCTTGGCTTTCCAAAGCAGGCTAACGATTTATTGCTCATGCGTTTAGACTTATCTGGAATTTCTATCTCAACTGGCTCTGCTTGTACAGCAGGAGCTATCGAACCCAGTCATGTGCTTAAAGCTTTTTATGGTAGCGACTCAAAGCGATTAAGAGAATCTATTCGCATTAGCTTTTCAGAACAAAATACTTCAGAAGAAGTTCGACAATTTACTACAACATTAAAAGAAATTTTAGGAGGATAAATAGATGGCTTTTCAGACCACTATTCACTTAAAAGACTGCTCTTTCAGCTATTCTCTTGGAGAAAATGTAAAAAAATTTACTTTGCGCGATAACACATTTGTCGAAACCAAAGTTGGAAATTACGAATTGACACGCTTATTAGAAAATGTTCCCAATAGTGGAGACGGCTTTTTGTTGAAAATCATTATCAACAAAAACCTTTCAGGTGTAAAAATCAACATCACAGATAAATCTGGCCTTCGGTTAGTGAATATTTTTAAATCAGAAGACAATCACATCATTCAAGAAAAGTTTTATTTCTTAATGGATAGCTTGGTAGAACGTGGTATTTTCACTAAACAAGAACAATAAACAAATAGCTTAAAAACTCATTTTTAAATCATTAGTAAAACAATAAAGAGTAGGAAACAAGCCA
Organism: Streptococcus sp. HMSC034E12; assembly: GCF_001835915.1. NCBI lineage: Bacteria > Bacillati > Bacillota > Bacilli > Lactobacillales > Streptococcaceae > Streptococcus > Streptococcus sp. HMSC034E12. The sequence goes on along the minus strand of NZ_KV826427.1, from coordinate 78,755 downwards.
ATAATCTTTGATTTTGTCCTACTCCTTTTCTATTTTTATCAAATAAGTTGATTTTTTCACAAACTTTCTATAAAATAGTCTTTGAAAGGATGTGATTTTGTGAAATCTGAAAAAAATACAACCATTCCACGCGCAACTGCTAAAAGGCTCTCTCTGTATTATCGGATTTTCAAACGATTTAATTCCGAAAAAATCGAAAAAGCCAATTCAAAACAAATCGCAGATGCGATCGGGATTGATTCTGCAACTGTCCGTCGAGATTTTTCTTACTTTGGCGAATTAGGTCGTCGTGGATATGGTTATGATGTAAAAAAACTCATGAATTTTTTTGCTGACTTACTTCATGACAATTCCATTACCAATGTGATGTTAGTTGGTATCGGTAACATGGGACATGCTTTGCTCCACTACCGTTTCCACGAACGGAACAAAATGAAGATTGTTATGGCATTTGATACAGATAATCATCCTGAAGTTGGGACTACTACAAATGACGGGATTCCTATTTATGGCATTTCACAAATCAATAACAAATTAAAAGATGTGAATGTCAAAACAGCTATTTTAACAGTTCCTAGTGCAAAAGCGCAAGAGGTTGCAACTGTTCTTGTGGAAGCTGGTGTAAAAGGTATTCTCAGTTTTTCTCCTGTTCACTTAACCGTTCCAAAAGATGTTGTCGTTCAATATGTTGATTTGACAAGTGAACTACAAACACTCCTTTATTTTATGAAAAAAGAGCATTAAGCAATTAGAAAGAGCAGACATCTATTTATGAAGAAACCTATTATCGGCATTACTGGAAACGAAAGACCAAACCCTGAAGATGAATTTGCCATCATGAGTTATGCTGCTAAGGGATTTGTAGAGGGCGTAAAAGAAGTTGGTGGAACTCCTATCATATTGCCGATTGGAGATGCAGATATGGCACAGCGCTACATCCAGATGATTGATAAACTTATCCTAACGGGTGGGCAAAATGTATCACCACAATTCTATGGCGAAGAAAAAACAATTGACAGTGATGATTACCATTTGGAGCGTGATTTGTTTGAATTAGCCTTAATCCATGAAGCTATCCAGCAACAAAAACCAATTTTTACCGTTTGCCGCGGTACGCAATTGTTTAATGTTGCAATGGGTGGAACACTTTATCAAGATATTGAGCACCATTGGCAAGACAGTTCTGCTGAATATACTACTCAAAAACTAGTCACTAAATCCGGCTCTGTTTTGGAAAAGATTTACGGCGAAGTATCTCATATCAACTCTTTCCATCATCAGAGTATCAAAGATTTAGCAGAAAATGTCGAAGTCATTGCCCGTGATCCGAAAGATAACACCATTGAAGCCATTACAACAACTGATGAAATCGCTTATCTGGGAGTCCAGTGGCATCCAGAATTCTTATTTGAAACACGCCCTAAAGATCGAATGTTATTTGACTATGTTGTCAATAGACTTTAAATCAAGTCTGTTTCTTCGCGATAACTATAATAATCTTTCTCTGCGACGATGAGATGATCCAGTAAGATGAAGCCCATTAATTCACACGCTTCTTTTACATGTTTGGTCACTTCATCGTCATTTTTGCTTGGCAGTACAGCTCCTGACGGATGATTGTGCACCAAAATAATGGATGTCGCCATGTGTTTCACAGCATAATGCAGGATTTCTCGTGGCTCTGCAATACTGCGTGATACACTACCGATAAAAATCGTCTGCTGATGAATGATTTTGTTTTGAGTATTCAGATATAAAGCCACAAGGTGTTCCTGCTTCTTATGCCCCAATTCTTGTTGCATTTTTTTCGCCAGCTTTTGACTACCTAAAATTTGCTCTTGCGTAATCAATTCTGCTTTACTGACTCGCTGGCCTAATTCAATCATAGCTTGTAATTCAATAGCCTTGATACGACCAATTCCAGAGATTGATTGCAATTCTTGTAGCGTCATATTGCGCAAATCATTCAAACTAGAAATAGTTGATAAAATCCGTTGAGAAACTTGAAAAACAGTTTCTTTTTTATTACCTGTGCGGATAAGAATGGATAACAATTCTTGATTGCTCAATTGTTCTGCACCTTCTGCAACTAAACGTTCCCTTGGCAACAAAGAATCTTCCTGAAATGAAATACTATACATAAAAAACCTCCTCATATCCTTATTCGGAAAAAGAAGAGGAAAATAAAAAATCTGAGAAATAATTGGCACTAGCCCCATAAAATGAGACACAAGAAAAACCCTTCTGTTTCTAGTTTACTAGAAACAGAAGGGTTTTGTTATGGTCAAAAAAGCGTATTCGGTAGAAACTAAGTTAGCCTGTATCGAAATGAAGAAAGCAGGTAAGTCCAATAAGGTTATCATGGAGACTCTGAGCATAAAAAATGTTAGTCAGGTCAAAACCTGGTGGCGATGGTATCGAAATGATGAACTGCACCGCTTCCACCAACCTGTGGGGAAACAATATACCTACGGTAAAGGAATGGAACAGCTATCCGAAGTGGAACAGTTACGACTACAGGTGGAACTACTAAAAAAGTATCGGATCTTGATAAGACCATCGACAAAGTAAGTCTTATCAAGCTGGTGGAAGAATACAAAAACGTCTGCTCAGTATCCGTCACTCTGGACTGTTTTGGTATCAAACGATCCACTTTCTACCGTTGGAAAGCAGAAGGTGAGAAGCCTAAAAAAGGGACGAGGTTGTAGAAAAAATCGAGCGAATCTGTATGGGAAATCAGGTTATCTACGGCTACCGTACCATCACTCGATTGCTCAAGAAGAGGGATAACCTTGTCATCAATCCTAAAAAGGTTTATCGTATCATGAAGGAGAATGGTTGGTTCTGCCGTGTACGTCCTAAGAAGGGACCGAGTCTAGGTAAGCCCTACTATGTAACAGAAAATAAGCTAGACCGTGATTTTCAAGCAGAAAAGCCACTGGAGAAGCTAGTCACAGACATGACCTACCTCTACTTTGGAAACTGTAAACTCTACCTTTCCTCTATCATGGACCTCTATAATCGTGAGATTGTGGCTTATACAATCTCAGATTGTCAGGATACGGACTTTGTGTTGGATACTTTGAACCAACTGAATGTGTCTCAAGGAGCGCTGTTGCACAGCGATCAGGGCTCTGTCTACACCTCAAAAGCTTATTATCAGGCTTGCACAGAAAAAAGCATCACCCGCTCTATGTCCCGCAAGGGAACACCAGCAGATAATGCCTGTATCGAATGGTTTCATTCTGTCCTAAAGTCTGAAACCTTCTATCTCCATAACTGGAGAAACTTAACCAAAGATAGTAGAACAGATATTGTCAAATCTACATCATATTTTATAATGAAACTAGAATTCAACAGAGATGAAACGACCGGTATCCTGTAGATTACAGAAATCTGGTCGCCTAAAAAGGTTTTTTCTTCTGTCCCATTATTGGGGTGCAGTACCGATTCTCAAATTTTTTAAGTTAGTATTTACATTTCAACAATTTTACCTGTTTCAAAATAAACAACCCATTCACAGATATTTTTGGCGTAATCACCAATACGTTCTAAGTACGAAATAACTTGGAAGTAATCACGACCTGTAACAATCAAATCTGGATTTGACTTAATTTCTTGCGTTGCTAAGTCTCGAATATCATCAAAGTACTGATTGATTTTCTCATCCATAGCAGCTACTTCATAGGCCTTATCCACGTCGCCATTAAGGTAAAGATCAAGCGCTGCTTCCACAAAGTTCTTAACATCACGCCCCATCTTGCTGATTTCTTCCTCAACAGACTGGATGCGAACTTCTCCTTTCATGCGGATCGTCGCTTGTGCAATGGAAACAGCATGATCCCCCATCCTTTCCACATCACTACTTGCTTTCAAAACTGTAATAACTGTGCGTAAGTCTTGTGAAACTGGCTGCTGCAAAGCAATAATTTCCAGAGATTTTTTCTCCAACTTTACTTCATATTCATTTACTTCTGCGTCTTCTTCGATAACCTCTTTTGCTAATTCACGATCGTGGGTCACAAATGCACGAACTGTGCGATTAATCTGTGACAAAACTTCATTTCCCATTGCATAAAATTGGTTATGAAGTTTTGCTAAGTCTTCTTCAAATTGTACTCTAAGCATAAATTTTCCTTTCCTAAGATCTAAAGAATTTTATACGAAAATCCATCTTTTTACATAATTCTTGTCTACAAGCATATGTGCATTTATATATATAGGAAATCGGTAATCTCCAAAACATTAGAAATAACCACAATATTGTAGTGAACAATTACAATCTCTAACCAAACTTGCCTGTGATATAATCTTCCGTTTCCTTATGAATCGGACTGAGGAACATCTCTTTCGTGGCATTAAACTCAATCAAATCACCATTTAGGAAGAAAGCTGTCTTATCTGAAATACGACTAGCCTGTTGCATTGAGCGGGTTACGAGTAACATTGTATATTGATCTTTCAGCCCATGAAGTGTTTCTTCAATTTTTCCTGCAGAAATGGGATCAAGTGCTGATGTTGGCTCATCTAAAAGGATGATTTTCGGACTCGTCGCCAAAACACGAGCCACACAGACACGTTGCTGCTGACCGCCTGACAAACCAATCGCTGAATCATTCAAACGATCTTTCACTTCATCCCAAATAGATGCTCCTTTTAATGATGTTTCAACTACTTCATCTAGTATCTCTTTGTCTTTAACACCATTGATTCGCAAACCGTAGACAACATTTTCATAAATCGTCATTGGAAATGGATTGGGCTGTTGAAAAACCATTCCAATTTCTTTGCGAAGCTCCACCGTATCTGTCCGTGGACTGTAAATATTGTGCCCGTTATAAATTACAGTACCTGTCGTTGTCACCTCTGGATTTAAATCACCCATGCGATTAATTGCTTTTAAGAGTGTTGATTTTCCCGACCCAGAAGGACCAATCAAAGCTGTAATCTCATGAGGCAATACATCCAACGATACACTATTAAGTGCTTTCTTTTTGTTATAATAAACCGACAAGTCCTTGATTTGTAAAATAGGTTCTGTCATTCTGATAGTCCTTTAATAAATTCTAATTAATCAGCAATTTTCTTAGCCAAAATGACCAGAAACATAGTCATTTGTAGACTGTAACTTAGCATTTTGGAAAATATTGGCTGTTTCATCATATTCGATTAAATCACCAAGATAGAAGAAACCGGTATAATCGCTCGCACGCGCCGCTTGCTGCATGCTGTGGGTCACGATGATAATCGTATAGTTCTTCTTCAACTCTAACATCGTTTCTTCTAACTGCGCTGTTGCGATTGGATCGAGTGCAGAAGCAGGTTCATCCATTAGAAGTATTTCTGGCTTCACGGAAATGGCTCTGGCAATGCAGAGACGTTGCTGCTGACCGCCTGATAACATCAAAGCAGATTTATGAAGGTCATCCTTTACCTGTTCCCACAGAGCTGCTTGTTTTAGAGATGTTTCTACAATTTCATCTAAGATTTTCTTATCCTTAACACCGGCACGTTCATGCGCAAAGGTGATGTTGCGGTAAACAGATTTGGCAAAAGGATTTGGTCTTTGAAAGACCATTCCGATATGCTTCCGCATTTCATAGACATTGATATCTGGGCGATTAATGTCAATACCTTCATACCAGATCTCACCAGTGACCTTAGCAATGTCAATCGTATCATTCATCCGATTCAAGCTGCGAAGATAGGTTGACTTACCAGAACCTGAAGGCCCGATAAGAGCTGTAATCTTATTTTTCTTGAACTGCATATCAACCCCTTTAATGGATTCGTTTTTACCATAGTAAACATGCAAATCCTTCGTTGATAAAACAACCTCTTCCTCAGGAAAAGTAACGATATGTTTTTCATTCCAGTTATATTCTGTCATTTCTTCTCCTTTTAGGCAGATGTTAATTTCTTATGCAGATAACTTCCGAGCTTACGAGCTCCAAGGTTAAAGATTAAAATAAAGATAAGAAGTACTGCCGCTGATCCAGCTGACACTTCTACTGCATCAGGAATCGTTCCTTCACTATTGACTTTCCAAATGTGAACAGCCAAAGTTTCAGCTTGACGAAAAACAGAAATTGGGCTAGTTACACTGAAAATATTCCAATTTGACCAGTCAAGTGCTGGGGCAGACTGACCTGCTGTATAGATAAGCGCAGCAGCTTCCCCAAAAATACGTCCAGAAGCTAATACAATCCCCGTCACAATACTTGGTAACGCTTCTGGAACGACGACATGGACGATCGTTTCCCAGCGAGAGATGCCAAGTGCAAGTCCAGCTTCGCGCTGTGTATGATGCACATGCTGTAAGCTGTCTTCCACACTACGTGTCATCTGCGGTAGATTAAATACAGTCAAAGCCAAGGCTCCAGAAATGATTGAGAAACCATATTGGAATTGAATAACAAAAATCAAATATCCAAAGAGACCCACAACAACGGAAGGCAAGGAGGATAAAATTTCAATACAGGTTCTGACAAAATCTGTCACTGGGCCTTTTTTAGCATATTCAGACAAGTAAATCCCTGCTCCCATTGATAGAGGAATGGAAATAATCAAGGTGATAACTAACAGAAACAATGAATTATAGAGCTGAATTCCAATTCCGCCGCCCGCTTGATAGGAAGACGATTGTCCAGTCAAGAATTTCCACGAAACATGAGGTAAGCCCCTTACTAAAATGTACAAAATCAAGGAAGCAAGAATAGCAACAATGATTCCTGCAATGGTATAAAGGACGCCTGTTGCTAATTTATCCATCTTTTTAGCGTGCATAGTTCTTCTTACCTCTTTCCTTTGTAATCAATTTAATCACAGTATTGAAGGCTAAACTCATCAAAAGCAGAACCAGAGCAAGCGACCACAAGACATTGTTATTAACGGTTCCCATAACGGTATTTCCAATTCCCATTGTTAAAATAGAGGTCAAGGTTGCAGCAGGTGTTGTCAGAGAAGTTGGGATAACCGCTGAATTTCCGACAACCATTTGAATCGCCAAAGCTTCACCAAAGGCACGAGCCATTCCAAAGACAATAGCCGTAAAAATACCTGAGCGAGCTGCTTTTAGCGTCACACGCCAAATCGTTTGCCAACGAGTCGCTCCCATTGCCATACTAGCTTCTCGATAATGCCGCGGTACAGCACGCAGGCTATCTGTTGTCATAAAGGTCACCGTTGGTAAAATCATGACAAAAAGAACAAAAATTCCTGATAAGATTCCAAAACCTGTTCCACCAAAGATACTGCGAACAAAGGGAACAACTACCTGTAATCCAATAAATCCATACACAACCGATGGAATTCCGACTAGAAGTTCAATAGCTGGTTGTAGAATTTTTGAGCCTTTAGGGGAAACCTCCGTCATAAAAACAGCTGCTCCAATTGCAAATGGTGTTGCTAATAAAGCTGATAGGAGAGTTACGAGGAAAGAGCCCAGAATCATTGGTAAAGCACCGAATTCCCTACCGGATGGATTCCACCTTGTTCCAAAAAGAAAACTGAAGATGTTTACTTTATTAACAAAGAAAGTCGAAAGTCCTTTCTCCGCTACAAATAATAAAATCATTGCAACGACAAAAACAATTAAACTCATGCAAAGAAAAGTAATGGTTTTTCCAAATGTTTCTAAACGAGAGTTTTTTGACTTTGTCAGCATTTTTTTTGCTACTTCGTTCATGTTATTCCTAAATTCTTTCTTTTACTTTGAGCTGATCGTTCCGTCAAGACTACGAGTAACTTTCATGTCGTTGATAGGAATGTAACCCATTTTACCAACAATATTATTTTGGACTTCTGCTGTCATCATATAATCTAGAAGTTTTTTAGCTAATTTGTTAGGTTCTCCCTTAGTATACATGTGCTCATAAGACCAAATAGGCCAGTTGTTCGTTGTCACATTCTTCTTCGTTGGCTTGTAGCCATTCAAGTTTAAACTTTTCACACTCGTGTCCACATAAGAAAAAGCTAAGTAAGAAATGGCACCTGGAGTCTGTGAAACAATTGTTTTGACCATTCCGTTAGAATCCTGCTCCTGCGCCTGCTTGGCTTCTTTGCCATTCATAATAACACTATCAAAAACTGCTCGACTACCAGAACCAACGGCACGGTTGATGATGGTAATTTCCAAATCTTGACCACCAACTTGCTTCCAATTGGTGTATTCTCCGGTAAAAATTTTACATAGCTGCTCTGTGGTTAAGTTGTTTATCTTAATCCCTTTATTTGCTATGATAGCAGTACCTGCAACAGCGACCTGATGATCAACTAAAGCCTTAGCATTGATACCACTTTTTTCTTCTGCAAATAAATCGCTATTTCCAATATCTACTGCACCGGATTGGACTTGTGATAATCCAGTTCCCGATCCTCCACCTTGCACATTTACAATTTTTTTCGGATTTTCCTCGGTGTATTTATCCACAACTGCTTCAACCAACGGTTGTAGAGCTGTTGAGCCAACTGCTGTTATCGCCTCACCGCGGTTAATCCAGGAAGAACAGGCTGAAAGACCAATGCTGCAAATCACGAGAGTGACTGCCCAAATTATTTTTTTGTGTTTAATCACATGAAACTCCTTTTCAGATGTGAAAGCATTTTCATTCTAAGATTTCCCTAATCTTTTCACATCTAATCTCACTATAGCATATCTTTAGACATTTGGAAAGATTTTTTATTGAAATCTCAGGCCTTTTGGAAAATAATTTTTCAGAATATTTCCAGTCACTTTTGCAAACCCTAAACCATTACCTTGGACAACAACTTGATACCAACCATTTGCAGTGTTCTGATGGAGATTGACTGTCTCCCCGGCAACGTACTTTTTAAACTGCTCTTCATCAATTTCAATTATGTGCTTTACTTCACTTGGTTTTAAAGTCAGTCCTAAAGCAAAACTCGGTTCAAATCGTTTTTTCTTAAAAACACCTAGGTGCAAACCATTTCTGGCAATTTTAAGTTTCGATAATTCTGGAAGACCTAGTGGCAATAGATATAAATGTTCACCAAAAGTCTGTAACTCGCCAGTTAGCTCTATGGCAAGATGTTCTCTTTGAAACTCTTTCCACAACATCTTCTGCTCCGATGTCAAACAGCTTTTTCTTGTCTTTATCTTTTTAGCTGACTGCTCACCATAAAAACGAAATTTTGCAACAAATTGTCCCTCTCCCTTAAAATGATGAGGATACATACGTGCAGTTCCCGAAAAGTGAATACCAGCCACCATACCATTGATTTTTGGAATTTCAACCAATTCAAGTGGATAGTTTTCTAACAGCCAGTCAACGATTTCCTCGTTTTCCTCTGGTGCCCAAGTACAAGTTGAGTAAATCAACTCACCATTCGTCGCCAACATTTTTATCGTATCTTCCAATATCTCACGTTGAAGCTGTACACATTGAGCAGGATAAGATTCACTCCAATACTCCATTGCTTCTGGCTGCTTTCTAAACATTCCTTCACCAGAACATGGTGCATCTAAGACAATCAAGTCAAAATAACCTTGAAAGACTTGACTTAATCTGCCAGCTGATTCATTTGTCACCACAACATTTCTCGCTCCAAATCGCTCAATATTTTCTACTAACACTTTACATCGTTTTGGATTGATTTCATTGGAAACAAGAAGACCTGTGTTGTTCAAGTATGACAATAGATGAGTGGATTTTCCACCCGGCGCTGCTGCCAAATCAAGTAATTTCATATTCTGTTGTGGCGCTGCAGCTTGGGCAACCATTTGTGCAGCAGGTTCTTGTGAATAGACTAATCCTGTGACATGCTCTATTGATTTTCCAGAAACTTTGCCATAATAACCCCAGTTCGTATTTGGAATAGGATTTGGAAAAGTTTTTTGCTGCTCTTTTAATGGATTGACCCGAAAAGCGGAAACTGGATCCTCATCGAAAGTTAGAAAAAAAGAGGGAGCCTCCTCTCCCAAAAGATTGTTGTACTTTTCTTCAAATCCTTTTGGAAAATTCATCTAATACTCTCGCTTTCGATATATGTATTTTTTAATTTCGTTCAATTTCATAGTTGGAATCATCATAATACCTTGGTGGCTTTCAAAATCAGGCTCCTCACCCTCAAATGTCAATGTCATATAGCCTAGCTTATCTCCCATAATCGAAGCTGCAGCATAATCCCAAGGCCAAATATAGGAAATATAGGTCAACAGTTGTCCTGATAAAACCTTGCTAAAACTAATCGCAGCACTTCCGTACACTCGAACGCCCAAGGTTTCTTTTGCCAAATCCGCAATTCCCCAATCATTGCGCTCAAAAATACCAGCATTTGATGCCATTAAAAACTGATTTAAAGGGCGATCTTGGTAGGGAAGCAATTTCTGCTCATTGCAATAGACATCAAATTGACCACCGCCGTGATACAATTTATCTCCTATCACATCATAAATGACACCAAATTGACCAATGCCATTTTCAAAATAAGCCAGAACAACAGCAAAATCTGCTTTTTGTGCTACAAAGTTATTCGTGCCGTCAATAGGATCAATGACCCAAACATTGCCATCTGAAATAGAATGACGCAAGCCATTTTCCTCAGCTAAAATGTGATCTGCAGGATAAGCTTCTAAAATCCAGGTTACTAAATTATCCTGAACTTCTTTGTCCATTTGAGTTACCAAATCAGTCGGACTGGACTTGGTCTCAATTTGCAACTGATCATTCAAATGCTCTTTAATATAAGAAGCCGCATTCAATACAATGTGCTTGGCAAAATTAAATTTCTTTTCCAAGAGAAAACGTTCCTTTCTCCTTTTGTTTTGCAGCTTGAACGGCTCGATATAAAGAATAGCCACTCGCTGTTTCAAATTCACGTCCGATACGCTTTTCTTCAGCTTTGCTTGGAACAATTTTTTTGAATTGTTGATAAGATGCTAATATCTTTTCTGCTGCTATTTTCGCTTCATAAGCCTGCTCAACATCATTCAAAAAAGAAAGCACTGAAGCAAGCTCTTCAGTGCTCCACGACATGTCTAGCGGGTAACGATAATTTTTATTCATATTATTCAATCTCAGCTCTCAAAGTTGCATCGCGCAATTCTTGTTTACGATAACCACGAGGCAAAAACGCACGGATTTCGTCTTCGTTAAATCCAATCTGCATTCGTTTTCCCTCTAAAATAATTGGACGACGCAAAAGGCTTGGATTTTCCTCGATTAAACGAAGCAATTCAGAAATTGATAAACTTTCAACATCTAAATTTAATTTTTGAAATATTTTGGAGCGAGTTGAAATGATGTCGTCTGTTCCATTCTCCGTCAGAGAAAGAATATGTTTCAATTCTGGTGCAGACAGTGGACTAGTCATGATATTGTGCTCCTCAAAAGGAACTTCATGATTGGATAACCATGCACGCGCCTTGCGACAACTTGTACAACTCGGTGATAAAAATAGTGTAACCATGCATTTCTCTTCTTATTATTTGTAACTGTTATCATTATACTAAATTTTATGTAAGATTACTAGGTATTTTTACAAATTTTCTCCTATTCTTTTAGGAAAAATAAGAAGCTTAATACATGATTTAGTGGTTATCATTTTCAGGAATCCAATATCTTGCGATTTCCTCATCTGCTTGCAATTGTTTGACTAGTTCGTCCACATTGTCGAATTTTACCATATCTCGGATTTTATCCAACCAAAAAATACGAATAGTATCACCGTAAATATCTTGTGAAAAATCAAAAATATTAGCTTCAAAACGAAGTTCATCACCTTCAAAAGTGACATTTTTTCCAACGCTAGCCATTCCGCGATATATCTGCCCATCGTGCTCTACATCAACCACATAGACCCCATCTGCTGGTAAAATAACCCGATCCAAGGGAGCAAGATTTGCCGTTGGATAGCCAATCGTCCGCCCTCTTGCATTGCCATGAACGACAATTCCGCGGGTGGATAGCGAATAGCTCAGCAATTGATTGCTTTCGGCAACATTTCCTGCTAGTACCGTTTCACGAATGCGAGTTGAACTAATTTTTGCTCCATTGAAATTTACAGAAGGAACTATGATAACTTGTCCTTCAAACAGTTTCTCCAAATCCTCTGCATTGCCTCGATCTGAACCAAAATGGTAATCAAATCCCGCAATGACAACTTTTGCTTTCAAACGCGAGATGTATTTTGTAAAAAATTGTTCAGCCGTATTACGAGCAAATTGACTGGTAAAATCAATCAAATAAAGGTAGTCTACACCAAGATTTTTCATTTGCTGCAAGCGATCTTCTGGACTAGTCAAATGAAGCATTAAAGAAGGCTGGTAGCGTACAAAGGCCAATTTGGGAGATTCTGGAAATGTCAGCACTGCAATCTTCAAATGTTTTTCTGCTGCCATTTTTCTCGCTTCAGCAAACAAAGCTTGATGTCCTTTATGTAACCCGTCAAAATACCCTAGCACTAATACTGTGTGTTCAATTTGCTGAATGTCTTTTTCATTTTTTATTCTAATCGTTTTCATCACTTAACTATTTTATCACAAAATTTTAAAGAAATACTTTTCTAGGTTTATATTCTTTGTCACGCTTTTCTAAAATGACTTGTAATTTCCCTTGATAAAAGCCAGCCACCTGTTCTGCCTTGGTATCTATATGAATAAAGCGTCCAAATCGTACTTCTTCAACCTGCTCTTCCGTAAGGTTTACCTTAGGTAAATCTCCTATGCCGAATTCAATGGGCTGCAAAAATGAAAAGTCTCCTTTATTCACCTTCTCATCAATTTCTGCTAAAGTCAATGCTTCTTCCAAAGACATGCCAGCTGCAGCAGTGCGAGTCAGTTGAGACATGTGGGAAGCATAACCCAACTTCGCCCCTAAATCAACTGCCAATGTTCGCACATAGGTCCCCTTGCTGCATTTAACTCGAAAAGGAAAACGTGCCAAGTCACTTTCATAGACAATAGCTCCTGTCCGCTCAAAGTTATAAATTGTCACCTGACGCTTCGGTCGCTCTACTGTCTCTCCAGAACGAGCATACTCATAGAGTTTTCGCCCATTGACCTTGACAGCCGAGTACATAGGCGGCACTTGAGTCTGCTCTCCAACCATACTAGCAATGACTTGATCCACTAAGTTTTCATCCAATATTTCAGTCACAGGGCTGAAAGCAATCTGCTCCCCACTAGCATCCTCTGTCGTTGTTGAGCAGCCCAGAGTAATCTCCCCCTCATAGACCTTGCCTTCCTCCTGCATAAACTCAACCAAGCGCGTCGCCTTGCCCACAGCAATCGGAAGCACCCCGACCACATCTGGATCCAAGGTACCCCCATGACCGATTTTCTTAGTTCCTAAAATTTTGCGCAGCTTAAATACCGCATCATGCGAGGTCATCCCCGCTTCCTTTTTTAAATTGATAATTCCGTTCATTGATTCCTTATTCTGCTAAAAATTCTATTAGTAGTTGATTAAATTCCTTGTTTTTTCAGTCCACAAGAGCCATAATGAAGCTGTATCCAAACCTCTAGTCAGACTTGAAGTAATCGTCGGATAGCCTAAATCTTCATAGAGGGGTAGCAAGGCTTCTATGTCTTTCAAGGTTGCTTGTCGTATCTGCATCGTTTCCTCCTAGTCGTTCTTCAATGCCTCAAACTTAGCTTTCATAGTTGGATTTTTGCGGGTCAGTTTCTTAACGGAGACGTCATCTAGTTTGTTGTTGGCGAGGCGCAGTTGATTGTCTGATGTCTGAAGTGCCTGTTTGACTGCTTCCATTCGCTTAATGGCTTTGTCAATTTCTTCGATTGCCTTATTGAAATTCTTAGAAGCTGAATTATAATTTTTAGCAAAGGCTACTTTAAAGGTTTCTAAATCATCTTCAAAGTGGGTAATGTCAATATTTTGCTCCCGAACCAGAGCCAGCTCCTGCTTGTATTTAAGAGAATTGAGCGCAGCATTTCGTAAAAGCCCAATGAGCTGGATAAAAAATTGAGGACGAACCACATACATTTTTTCATACTCATGGCTAACATCAACAATGCCAGTGTTGAAATAATCATTATCTGCTTCCAGCATACTTACCAAAACAGCATACTCACATTTCTTTTCCCTGCGATCCTTGTCCAATTCTTTGTAAAAATCAGCGTTTTTATGCTTCTTCTCCGTACCGTCTGCTTCATTTTTCATCTCAAACATGATAGAAATGATTTCTACTCCGCTTTCATCTTCCTCACGGAAAATGAAATCTCCTTTAGACCCTCGTGCAGAAACCTGATTATCCTTCTCAAAGTAAGCATTCGGGAATGCAAAACTGCGAACCTTGTTAAATTCGCTTTCAGCGTAGTGTTCTAAGCTCTCTCCAATCGCCTTAGTAGACTGTTGTGCTTTAAAGTTCTTGTAAAATTCTACTTGCTCATTGGCCGCCTTAAGTTGTGCTTCATAATTTTGTTTAACAGATGCAAGGGATAATTCATTTTCTTTCTCTTGCAACAAAAGCTGGTTTTGGATTTGGTCGCGTTCTTTTTCAATATTTGTCAGCGAAGCTTGCAGTTCATTTTGGTGTTCCAGTCGAAGACGGTCTAGTTGGGCTTGTAGCTCTACCAATTCTTTTTCTTTATCCGATAGTTTTCCAGACAAAGCCTGCTCTGTATTCTTTTTGATTAGCTCTTTTTGGGATTCAAAATTGGAAATAGTCGCCTTGAGCTCTTGAATTTCAGATTCTTTCTGACTTAACGCTTGCTGTTGCTCATTCTGTGCCTTTTGTTTTTCTAAAGCTAACGCCTGCTCAATTCGAGTATGGATTTCCTTGTCGAATTCTGTCGTCCGTACCTGAGCCAAGAGCTCGCTGTACTGACTTTCGTTGACTGTAAAGACTTCCCCGCAGTTGGGGCATTTGATTTCGTTCATGGATACCTCTTCATTAATCATTCTTTATAACATCTCATTATACCATTTCTCATGATGATTTTAAATCAACAGCTTAAATATAAAAAGACCGTTGCATATTTGAACAACGATCTTTTTTTAAATTAAGCCTCTATCCGCCAACTGGCAGCACTGCGTCTTTCCTGAATAAAGCGACTATATAATCCTTGTTTAGCAAGCAATTCTTGGTGTTTGCCTTGTTCGACTATACGACCTTGATTAAGAACAATAATTTGATCGGCATGCTCTACTGTTTTTAGCCTATGAGCAATCATGATAATGGTTTTATCCTTTGTCAAAGAATGAATGGCTTGCATAAGCGCTTCTTCATTTTCAGGGTCGACATTGGCTGTTGCTTCGTCCAAAATGATAATTGGATCGTCCTTGATAATGGCACGAGCAATGGAAATCCGCTGCCGTTCCCCACCGGAGAGACTGGGTCCGCCCTCACCAATCTTGGTCTGATATCCCTCTGTCAAAGACAGGATAAAGTCATGACAAGCAGCTTTTTTCGCAGCAGCGACAACTTCTTCATGACTAGCGTCTGGATTTCCAAATTTAATGTTATTTTCCATGGTATCTTCAAACAGATAGACCGTTTGAAAAACAAAACTGAAATTACGAATAAGGCTGTCATAGCTGTATTCTTTTACATCATGACCATCTAAGCTGATGCTGCCATTTTCTATATCCCAAAAACGAGCAATGAGATTGCAAAGAGTTGTCTTTCCAGAACCAGAAGGTCCCACCAGAGCTGCTGTCGTCTTTTCTGGAATATCCAACGATACATCATCAATAATTTTCTTACTTTCATAGGAGAAACTGACATGATCCAACTTGATATTGCTGGTTTTTGGCTGCAAATCTTTTCCGCTAATATCCATTGGTTTAATCGACAAAACTTTATTGACCATATCAACTGACCAATCAACAATGCGAAGAAGAGAAGAAAAGCTACCAACTCCGTCCAGACTTTCGTAAATCATAAAAGCACTGATGAGCATCATGATACAAATCAAAAGGCTCATACTTCCCTGCAGGTAAAAGTAAATGGAGAACAGTCCCATAATCGTTCCAGTCAGCTTGGTAATCATCCCTCGCAGAGCGATATAAGGCGAGGTAACCCAAGTCAGCTTTGTATCTAAATGCCTTTTATTCTCAATAGCATGCGATAGCTTTTTAGCAGATGATTAAACAATATTATAGTTCTTTACTTCCGCAATCCCTTGACTGTATTCTAGCACAACTGCTACCAAATCTGTATCAGCTTGTTGTTTAGCTTCTGATACTTTCCCAGCTTGCCAACGCATCAATCCATTTGGCAAGAGAAACAGTATCAATCCTGCCAACAAGATTAAACCAATTCGCCAATCGTAGATAAATACAAAAACCGTAATAGTTCCTGCCGTTAGGAATCCTTCCAACGTCATCATAACAACCCGAGTCGCAACATCTGCTAGACTTTCAAGCGTATTAGTTGTGACGCTGGTAATTTGTCCCAGACTATTTTGATTAAAATATCCCATTGGCAGGTAGCGCATGTGTTCAGCAATTTCAA
The DNA here is from genome assembly GCF_001835915.1 of Streptococcus sp. HMSC034E12. Taxonomy (NCBI): domain Bacteria; kingdom Bacillati; phylum Bacillota; class Bacilli; order Lactobacillales; family Streptococcaceae; genus Streptococcus; species Streptococcus sp. HMSC034E12. The sequence continues at coordinate 62,318 of NZ_KV826427.1, read as the reverse complement.
TCCGCTTATGGGTACAAGTATGATAACCTGCTTCTGTCTGCAACATCGTAACTTTCAGGCTAATCAAAATATTAAGAATAACAGACAAGAGCATCATTCCAAGAGAGAACCATACAGTCTGCATAGAAACATCATTGTTAATGATAGCCATAACAACCAACCCATTAGCTGGAATCCGAAAAGCAATAATGAAAGCTTTTAGAACCCCTAAACAAACAGAAGTATAGAATTTCTTACGATCTTCTTCCGTACAAAAATCAAAGAATCTTTTCAATGTACTAAGCATCTGCCAATCCTCCTTCTGTCATTTGATCGCTATCCTTTACTGCAAGATGATCCTGCCACATAGAAGCATAAAGCGGACAAGTCTTTAGCAAATCTATATGTCTTACTTTTACCTCAATACATCCTTCATTAACTACGACAATCTGATCTGCACTTGCAATCGTTGAAAGACGGTGAGCAATGACCAGAAGCGTACGACCTTCTATCAAATGAGCTAAGCTAGACTGAATGAGAGCTTCATTTTCAGGATCGGTATAAGCCGTTGCCTCATCCAAAATAATGACTGGTGCGTTTTTCAGCATAGCTCGTGCAATTGCAATCCGTTGTCGTTCTCCACCAGATAAATGATTACCACCAGTTCCAACACGGGTCTCAAAACCATTTTCTAAATTACTAATAAAATCATAGCAGCCGCACTTGCGAGCAATGTCAATCACTTCTTCATCCGAAGCAGCGGAATTACCCATACGAATATTTTCCATAATCGTTTCATCAAAAAGGTAATTATCCTGTGTGACATAAGCAATCTGACGACTGTAATAATCAAGAGGTAGGTTTCGAAGATCTACGCCACCAAAGGTAATACTACCAGAATTGACATCCCAGAAAGAAGCTATAAGTTTAACAATCGTAGATTTCCCTGAGCCAGAAGGGCCGACAAGAGCAGTTACTGTATCAGGCTCAATCGTTAAGGAAATACTATGCAATACTTCTTCCTTATCTGAATAACCAAAGCTAACATCTGTCATTTGAAGTTCTGTTCCTTTTGGAATGTCCGTTAATTCTGTTGGACGAGGCAAATCAGGTTTTTCCAAAATAGCAATCACTTCACCAAAGATTGTCGCAATTTTCCGTAAATCATCCATATAGGAAGCCACTAAAATAAACGGCGTCAAAAGGCTAAGAGACAGAATGATTAGTAAAATAAAGTTACTAGCTGTTAGGCTACCTTGAAGGTAAAAGAGAGTTCCAAAAGGGAGTAAGAAAAGCAAACCAGACGGCAAGAAAGCTGTAACAATGCCCATTTCAACTACGCATTTACGCATCCATTCAATAAAGCAATCAGCTCCTTCTTTGGCAGCCCTGACAAATTTATCGTAAGAAAATTTCTCTTTTCCAAAAACCTTGATAACTTCAATCCCATTTATGTATTCTACTGCTGTATCATTGAGCTTCTTCGTTTTCTCGACTGTATTTTCAAAATCACCTTCGCTCTTGCGTAGCATATTCCCATAAGCTAAGATAACAATCGGGATTGTCAGAAGCGAAAGCATGGTTAGGCGCCAATCAATCACTAACATGGCAATTAAGATAATAAAGGGACCAAATAGCCCGGATGTAAACTCAGGAATTAAGTGTGCCAAAGTTACTTCTGTGGCATCCACTCGCTCAACAATGATATTTTTGTAAGTTCCAGAAGATTGACTTAAAACCGTTCCCAGAGGCAATTTGGCCAATTTCTCTGTCAGACGATAGCGCATTTCTGCTAAAATCTTAAAGGTTGCTGTATGAGACAAGAGCGTCGAAATCCCGTGAAATCCCCAATGTGCTATCCATGCCAGTCCTATCCAAATGGACTGAAGAACATAAAAATTCCAATCTCGATTGCCTTGTAAGAGCTGATTGATGATATTTCCTACAAAAAAATAAGGCAAAAATCCGCATAAAACAGATAAAAAGGCAAAAACAAGACTAACAATAAAATAAAATTTGTGAAGAGAGACAAATTCCAGTATCCAAGATACAACCGACTTTTTCTTTATACAAATCCCTTCTTTCTCCTAAAAAACAAATAAAGAACCCTAGTCAAACAATTCATGATATGCTGTCATTTAATTTATACTTATATTATAAATTCTGACAATTCTAATGTCAAACAAAATAAAAAAGTGAGACAGAAATCAGTAGTTTCGTAGAAACCTGATTTCTATCCCACCTCCACACAGCTCGAAAGGTTTGGAGAACCTTTCGAGGTTGGAAATAAAGTCAAATGAAGCTTGAAAAAGTAGACACTGCTATCAGTTTTTATATTTTTGTGCCATATGTTCAATCATTTCTGTTATTTGCACACGAATCTTTGTTGGCTCCAGCACTTCCACATTGTCTCCAAAAGAGAGAATATAGCAGTACAGACTATAATCATTCGGAATTTCTATCTCTGCATACAAGTTTCCTTGCTCATCTTCTTTGACTGGACAATCCAGTTCATCATATACTCTGAAAGCAACTTTTTTATTAAATTTCAGCTTGACTCGTACGACCTCTTCTAATCGCGCTTCTTTTTCCAAGCTAACATTGTCAAAGTTATCTGCAAAATGTTGTGGTAAAAGCTTTAGCTGGCTTATGCGAGAAAGTTTAAAATAACGAAAATCATTTCGGACTAAGCAAAATGCATGAAGATACCAGGATTGTCCTTTAAAAAACAGGCGAACTGGTTTTACTTGACGCTGGGTGAATTCCTCTTTGTTGCTAACATAAGAAAAGGAAATCACTTGCTTACTGATGATTGCATTTTTCAAATTCTGAAATAGCTCTTCATATTTCTTGCTATTGGACCAGCTGGTAAAATCTACTTCTATCCAGTTTGGTTGGTTCAATTTAAATAAAGCCGATAGTTTGGTCAAAAGCTCGTTTTCATGCAGAAGACCCGTAACCCCTAATCCTTGTAAAGCAACCAACAGTTGCTCTTTTTCCGATTGATTAAGCAAAGAACTATTTAGGACAAAATCCTCCGTCAGTCGAATGCCTCCGTCTCTGCCTTATGTCGTGTAAATTGGAATACCTGCGCTGCTAAATCGGTCAACATCTCGATAAATCGTTCTAACAGATACTTCAAATTGTTCTGCCAGCTCCTTCGCTGTAACGTTATCCCTTTCTAAAAGAACATACACTATTCTAAATAATCTACTCTCTGTCATAGACCGTGCCTTTCCATGAACACCTTATCTCAATTTCTCTAAAATCTTTTGAAAAGTCTCTTGATTGCTCTGCCAGTATAATATATCAGGCACCTTTTTAACTTCTGTCCACATAAAATCAATGTGCTCATCAGAAATACGAATATCTTTTTGCTTTGTTTCCACAAGAAAAAGTGTTTTAAAAATGGTCAAGTCTTCATCAATAACAACTGTGTAATGACCGACTTGCAACAGTTTTGTTAGCTCGATTTCCAGTCCAGTTTCTTCAAAAATCTCACGAATACAAGCTATTTCAGAACTTTCACCATTTTCAATGCCACCAGTAATCGGTTGCCAGAAAGAAAGTTGTTCAGTTTTAACTTTTAAGAGCAAAATTTCCTTAGCAATCGGGTTATAAATCCAGGCTTCAATGGAATATTTCATCGCAGTAGTCCCTTAGATTTCACTTTTTCTCAATTGGTGCAACACTTGCCAACAGTTTCTTTAATCCAACCTCTGGGAAATTGATTTTCAATTCTTGGCTACTATCGCTGCCTGACACTTCCAATACCGTTCCGTCTCCCCATTTTTTATGGTGAGCAATATCACCGATAGCCCAATCAATAGTCGGCTGATTAGCAGCTACATTCTTACCAAATGGCAACTGGCTTGAGGAAATGCTGCTCGGTGCAGCTTGCCGCTTGCGTTCCTGCAATGCTTGAGCGAGACTCATTCCTTGACCAAACTGAACAGTTTTACCATTCACATAGGAAGCTTTAAAGGATGTATTAGCAGGTCGAGCCAAGCCTTGATAATCTAGCAAGCTTGAGCTAATTTCATTGAGAAAACGAGTTGGACGATTGTAATTGGTTTTTCCGTATAGCAGGCGCGAGTTTGCATTGGTTAGGAACAAGACTTTTTCAGCACGAGTAATTCCAACATAGGCTAATCGGCGCTCTTCCTCTAGCTCGTCTTCATCTTCAGCCGCACGACTAAGTGGAAAGACATTCTCTTCCATACCAATGATGAAAACCACTGGAAACTCTAATCCCTTGGCAGCATGTAGCGTCATAAGTGTCACTTCCGAGCTTTCCTGATCACCATCATCTGTATCTGCAATCAAAGCCAAATCATTGAGAAAACGGCTAAGTCTGTCTAAACCAGTCTCTTCAGTATCATTTTCTGAATCTTCGTCAAAATTCTTAGTAACAGAAAGAAATTCTTCGATATTTTCAATCCGAGCCTGACTTTCCAGTGTAGCTTGAGCTACTAATTGCTCGGTGTAACCAGTCCTTTCAAGCACCAGCTCTACCAATTCTGTCACGGTCAATTCGTCCAATTGCTCGCGCAGATTCAAAATGAGATTGGCAAAGTCAAAAACAGCCTGAGCAGCTTTCCCCTTAACAGGTGAGAGCATAATCTGCGAAGAAGCATCCAAAAGAGACATCTCTTGACCAGCTGCAAAATTACGAATTTTCTCCACTGTACCCGGTCCGACTCCCCGCTTAGGCTCATTGACCACGCGCTCAAAACTAATGTTGTCGCTAGTGTTAGCAATAAGATTGAGATAGCTGATGACATCCCGAATTTCCTTACGGCTATAAAACTTAGTCCCCCCCACCATAGTGTAAGGAATATTAGCTTTAAGGAGAGCTTCCTCAATATTCCGAGATTGGGCGTTGGTTCGGTAAAGAACAGCAAAATCCCGATAGACATAGTCAGATGTGCTAGATAGCTCATCAATGGTTTTAGCTACAAAGAGAGCTTCGTCTTGCTCATCATTAGCCCGATAGTAGACAATATCCTCACCATCAGCATTTTGTGTCCAAAGATTCTTTGGTCGACGGTTGCGGTTATTTTTGATCACATCATTAGCAGCTTGCAGAATGGTCTTGGTTGAGCGATAATTTTCTTCCAAAAGAACAACTTTAGCTTCAGGATAATCCTTTTCAAAGTCCAAGATATTCTGCATATCAGCACCTCGCCAGCCATAAATAGACTGGTCGGCATCTCCTACCACACAAATATTTTTAAAGCGTGAAGCCAACAGTTTAACCAGTTGGTACTGAGCGTGGTTCGTATCTTGATACTCGTCCACATGGATGTATTGATAGCGCTGCTGGTAATAAGTCAACACATCTGGATTTTTATCAAAAAGGCGCAAGGTCAGCATGATTAAGTCATCAAAATCCATCGCTTCTGACTGACGGAGTTCTTTTTGGTACATCTCATAGCACTTCGCCACAATCTCTGTGTACATATCTCCTGCTAAAGCTACATAGGCCGCTTCATCAATCAAATCATTTTTCGCATTGGAAATCGTGCCTAAAATAGCTCGTTCATTCCACTTTTTAGGATCTAAATTGAGCGTTTTAAGAATTCGTTTCATCAGAGTCCGTTGCTCACTAGGATCGATAATCGTAAAATTTCGGTTATAGCCGATATGGTCAGCTTCCCTACGCAAAATCCGCACGCACATCGAGTGAAAAGTCGCAATCAAGCAATCTTCTGTTGCTGGATTGAGAGTGTAAGCACGCTCCTTCATCTCACGAGCTGCTTTATTGGTAAAAGTAATCGCCAAGATATTCCAAGGATTGACTAACTTTTCATCAATCAAATAAGCAATACGGTGAGTTAAAACACGGGTTTTCCCAGACCCAGCTCCTGCCATAATCAGCAAAGGTCCTTCCGTTGTTTGAACCGCCTCCGCCTGACGATCATTCATACTAGTTAATAAAGGATTCATCTTTTTTCCTCTTTCAAAGTCAGTGACTCTATTATAACAAAAATCACTCATAAGCTAAACTAGAAAAGAAAATCTTTGTTTTATTTTCTTACTATATAAAAGTTTGAAAAATCACTTAAAAAGCGTTATAATAAACATTCTGAAAGGAAAATGCATGAATAATCCAGCAAAGAATCTTAAACTCGCAGAGCGTGGTGCTATTTTAGCCATTCTAGCCTATATCGTTTTATCCATTGCTAAAATCATTGCCGGTTCTGTCTTACAGTCCTCTAGTTTGACAGCCGACGGTTTTAACAATGTTTCAGATATTGTGGCTAATATTGCCGTCTTGATTGGACTTCGCATGGCACGCAAACCGGCTGACACGGATCACAAATTTGGTCACTGGAAAATCGAGGACTTAGCTAGCCTTATCACTTCTCTTATCATGTTTTTTGTCGGATTTGATGTTTTAATTGACACCGTTCAAAAAATCATCTCTAATCAAGAAACGACCATCGATCCCTTAGGAGCCATCATCGGGATTATTTCCGCCTTGGTCATGGCAGGAGTGTATTTTTACAATAAAGCCTTAGCAAAAAAAGCGCAGTCTAAAGCACTCGACGCTGCTGCCAAAGACAATTTATCTGACGCTATCACTTCGCTTGGTACAACCATTGCAATCATCGCAAGCGCCTTCAATTTCCCGATTGTAGATAAACTGGTTGCTATCATTATTACCTTTTTCATCCTTAAAACGGCTTACGAAATTTTCATGGAATCTTCTTTTAGTTTATCAGACGGTTTTGATGAAAATCTTTTAAAAGAATACAAAGAAGCCATTTTAGAAATTCCTAAAATTTCCCGTGTTAAATCTCAAAGAGGGCGGACTTACGGTAGCAACATCTATCTTGACCTCATTTTAGAAATGAATCCCGACTTGTCTGTCTATGAAAGCCACGAAATTGCCGATCAGGTTGAAAATATGCTCAAAGAGCGCTTTGGTGTCTTTGATATTGACATCCACATTGAGCCTGCTCCTATCCCCGAAGATGAAATATTGGACAATGTTTATCGAAAGCTCTTTATGAGAGAGCAATTGGTTGAGCAGGGAAGCCAATTAGAGGATTTACTAGCACCTGAATTTGTTTACATTTCTCAGGAGGGCTGCCAAATGAACAAAGAGGAATTTCAAATCGAAAAAGGAAAACAATCTCCTATCAAAAATTTTCAATTAACTTCTATCAGCCAAAAAACCAAATTAATTTGTTACGAAGAAGACGGGATTATTCATACCAGCCTTTGGCGTCGTCACGAAACGTGGCAAAATATTTTCCACCAAGAAACACGAAAAAACGAGATAAGAAAGTCGTAATTCCATAGAATCGACTTTCTTATCTCGCTCCCACAAGGCTAATAAGGAGTTTTGCTATAAAAAACAAGGCTGAGATAAAAATATTCTCAGCCTATATTTTTGGAGAATTTATCAGTAAAACAAACTAATTTGTCCCTCGTTTCTCAAAATCAATAAATCATCAAACCCCAAGCCCTCACTAAGATGATACTCCTAGCAAAAACTTTGGGTTTTGTCTTTACTTCTTCTGTGGGTGATTGGTGCAACAATCAGATGTTCTCTCATTGTTTGACTTCATCTGCCGCAATATCCTCACCAAACCACTTATCTGCTATTTTTTGAAATTGACCTGTTTGATATAATTTTTTAAATGCTTGATTTATGTTTTCAACGAGCTGCTTATCCGTTTTTCTAGCACCTACTGCAAAGGATTCGCTATCAAATCCAGCTGGGAAAACATAATAATCCTGCAAAATTCCTTCTTCTTTTAAATAATAATTAGCATAAACTCGGTCAATCAACAACCCATCAATCCGACTATTTTGCAAATCAATCAACGCCTCTGTAAAACTTTGATATTGAGCAGCTTTGTGATTTTTAACTAGATTCTTCAAAAGCTCTGGATGAGCTTCAAACTCATCGTAACCCGAAGAACCCGTCTGAGCACCAAGAATTTTATCCTTCATGTCAGCTGTTTTTGCAATGTTCGACGATTTTTTAGTAACCAGTACTTGTTCATTTTTCATATAAGGAATGGTGAACTGTACTTTCTTCCACCGCTCATCGGTTGCAGAATAACCGTTCCAGATGAGGTCAATCGTTCCATTTGTGAGCTCTGTTTCTTTCATATCCCAATCAATCGGCTGCCAATTCACTTTTACCCCATATTCTTTAAATACAGCATTTGCCAAATTAATATCAAAACCAACATATTGACCATTTTTTTGTTCAAATCCCATAGGAACAAATGTATTGTCAAAACCAATAGTAATGCTCTTTTTTTGTTGGTATTTTGACCAATTATCTACTTTAGGGTTGCTAACATTACTACAAGCTGTAAGGAGCAAAAAAGAAATCAAACTACAGATCGCAAGGACGTAACGTTTTATCTTCATATTCTCCTCCTATTTAAGCTGAACTTTAAGAATCGTATCTGCGATATTTTCCGCAAACTGCAAATCATGGGTCACTACAATTTGCGTCATTCCTAGCTCACGATTCTGAAGAATCAACTTTTCAACTTCAAGACGCAATTCTGGATCCAATGCGGAAGTTGGCTCATCATAACCGATAATTTCTGGGTCAATCATCATCGCACGAGCTAATGCTACACGCTGTTTTTGACCACCTGATAAAGAATAAGGATAAGCATTTACATGTTCTGCTAACCCCAATCGGGTCAATAAGCTAATTGCTTTCTTTTCTGCATCCTCTTTTGTAAAATTTTTTGTTTTAATGGGTGATAAAGTTAAATTCTCAAGAACCGTTAAATGTGGAAATAGCTGAAAATCTTGAAACACAAATCCCAATAAATTACGTTTTTCAAGTTCATCCAAGGGAAGCTCTTCGCCATTGTAAATAATGTCACCCGAATCAATTGTTTCCAAGCCAGCTAACATCCGCAATAATGTCGTTTTCCCGCCGCCAGACGGTCCTACAATGGCAAGAATTTGCTTTTCTGGCACTTTTAAATTCAAGTCGGAAATAATTTGCTTTTCGCCAAACCGTTTGCTAATATTCTTCAATTCTAACATAAGCGCCTCCTACTTATAGTAACTATATCTCTTTTCAACTTGCTTCGATATAATCGTCACAAGACCAATCAAGATAAGGTAAATAGCCCCCGCTATAAACATCGGTGCTAAACTCGCATCACGATTGGCTGCAGTCCGACTAGCCAAGATTAAGTCGGAAACACCAAGCGCATAAACAAGAGACGTGTCTTTTACCAACGTCATCACTTCATTAAAGACACTCGGAAGCACCACTTTGACAACTTGCGGTAAAATAATAAACCGTATCGTTTGAAATGGTGTAAACTTCAAAACCTTAGCCGCCTCATATTGTCCTGCTGGAATAGATAAAATCCCACCACGGAAAATTTCGGCGAAATAAGCAGCATAATTTAGCGTGAATGCTATGATAGCTGCTGGAAGCCGATCCAAACGCACACCAATGTTTGGCAAAACATAATAAATAAAAATTAGTTGTAACAAAAGAGGTGTACCGCGCATAATCCAAATATAAATATTTATAAGCCAATGAAGCAGCTTAAAGTGAATTTGCATTAAAAAGGAAATCACAATTCCAAGTGGTATGGATAAAACTAAGACTAAAACAAATACTTGTAAAGTCACCAATGCGCCATTCAATAAGCTTGGCAAAACTTCAAAAATATAGTTCATGCGTACACCTCCTAAATAAATATTTATCATTATATCAAAAATTTTTATATATTCAACATCTTTTTGAAAATATATTCATGAATTTTTACTAAATATCGCAAAAACTTCATTTTCCAAAGAATAAAAAAAACAAAATAGTTGAACTACTTTGTTTTAATAAATCCCAATTGATTAAGCGGGAGTACTCTAAATGAGATAACTCCTTTAATTTGTTTCTCTGTAATCAAGCCAAACATCCGACTATCTTCCATATCTTGCCGATTATCATTCAGAATCAGATATGACTGCGCTGGAATTTTATTTGCATTCGATTTAGTTAATGTCTGAATGGTGAAATCATGAGTAAAATAACCCGTACTAGTAGCTTTTGCTAAGTACCCTTCCTTAGCCTTCGTTAAATAATCTTCTGACTTGATTTTATTATTTAAGTAAAGAACATCATCCATATAAACAACGGAGTCATTTCCTAGACCAATGACACGTCCGACATACTCTTTTCCCTTCACCTCGTACAAGACAAAATCATCTCTTTTGATTGCTTCATTTTTATTGGCAATAACAACATCTTTATCTTGCAAAAAATGATTCGCATCTTTTGCAGTAATCCTGTATGGTGTAAAAATAAAAATTCGCAAATAAGCAATGATTATCACAACAATAGATAAAAAAATAACATTCCTAATTAAATCTCTTTTAACCATAGTCTCTCCTCTTCTTCTACTCATTATATCATGTTTTCAGAAAATAAACAAAGGTAGGAAAGTCAACTCTTATCTCTGCCTCCATTTACAACTAAAAAGCCTATCAATCAGATAATCATTGGATTGATAGGCTAGTTTTCTGAATGAAATAGATTAACGGACTGTACGGATACGCATTGTGTTTGTTCCACCAGTTCCGACCGGAACACCAGCTACAATCACAATATTGTCGCCAGATTCCACAAGACCACTTTCAAGAGCAACTTTTTCAGCAACTTCAAACATATCATCAGTAGATGCAGGTTTTTCAGTTACTACTGGAATAACACCCCAGTTCAACATCAATGAACGTTGTGTCAATTCATCAAATGTAATTGCCAAGATGTCAGCATCTGGACGATATTTAGAAATCAAACGAGCTGTATTTCCTGATTCAGTCATTGTTACGACCAATTTGATGTCCATTGAGTTTGTAGCATCTTTAACAGCTGATGCCACAACTTCTGTTTTAGAACTACGTGCGTAATCAACTGATGACAAGCGTCCATACTCATTCAATAGAGTTTGAGCGTTTTTATCAATTGTAGCCATTGTTGTTACAGATTCAAGTGGGTATTTACCATTTGCAGATTCGCCTGAAAGCATTGTTGCATCTGTTCCGTCAATAACAGCGTTAAATACGTCTGATACTTCTGAACGAGTCGCACGTGGTTTTTCAGTCATTGTTTCAAGCATGTTTGTTGCTGTAATCGCAATTTTACCTGCAGCATTGACTTTTGTGATAATCATTTTTTGGTAAACTGGAACCATTTCAAATGGTACTTCGATACCCATGTCACCACGAGCAATCATGATACCGTCCGCTACTTCAAGGATTTCATCCAAGTTTTCGATACCTTGTTGGTTTTCGATTTTAGCGAACAATTTCACATGTCCATTACCAGTTTCTTCACAGATTGCACGAACTTCATTAACATCTTTTGCAGTACGTACGAATGAAATAGCGATAAAGTTGATTCCTTGTTCCAAACCGAAACGAATATCATCATTGTCGCGTTCAGCAAGCGCTGGGAAAGGAATTTTTGTATTTGGAATATTAACACCTTTTTGTTTAGCGATAATACCGTCGTTTTCAACTTCTACTTCAAATTCACGTGTAGCAGGATCTTTTGCAATAACGCGAAGACCAAGTTTACCGTCATCAACAAGAACTTGTTTTCCAACTTCAACATCGTCATAGATATCAAGTGCACCAGCAACATTCAATGCGATAACTTCACGAGTTGATTTGATACCTTGTTTAGTTGCAACACGGATTTTTTCACCTGTTTTGTAAGAATATTCTTTAGCATCGCCTTCAAATAATTCTGTACGGATTTCAGGACCTTTAGTGTCAAGAAGGTAACCAACTTTTTGACCAGCAATTTCTTCAGCACGATGAACAGTAGCCATACGGTCACCTTGCTCTGCGTGGTCACCATGTGAGAAGTTGAAACGGAAAGTGTTAGCTCCAGCTTCGATCAATTTAGCGATATTTTGCGCTGATGCTTCAACGTCAAGCTTTTCGCCCCAATATCCGTCTTCACCGAATCTTTTACCACCACGGATTTCTACCGCAGGGCCTAAAGTTGCAACGATTTTTACACGTTTATTCATGATATATGAAAACTCCTTTTTATTTAATGGTCTTTATGACCAGGATAACAAATTAAAATTACATTGAAATGCTACGGTTTAATTTAGCGAGATCAAGGTCAGCTTTATGTGGATTATTAACAATAATCTTACCGTCTTCTGTTAAACTAAACAAAGCACCTTCTTCTGCTGTACCGAGGATTGGATTTTCAACCATTTGTTCGTTGCGAATACCAACTGCAACACCACCAATACCTTTTTTAAGAAGGCTAACAGCATGCGCCCCCATACGAGAAGCAAGAACACGGTCACGAGCAGTTGGTGAGCCACCACGTTGGATATGTCCAAGTTCGGTCACACGAAGGTCACTCAAATCACCAGCTTCTTTCAATTTCTTGCCAAACTCATTCGCTGACATGACACCTTCTGCAAGAACGATAATGTTATGCTTCTTACCTTCTTCATAGCCACGTTTAATGCTAGCGACGATATCCTCAATCTTAAAGTCTTCTTCGGGAACGATGATTTCATCGGCTCCTGTAGCAATACCAGCCCAGAGAGCGATGTCTCCAGCATTGCGTCCCATGACTTCAACAACAAAAGTACGACGGTGACTAGATGATGTGTCACGAATCTTATCAATGGCGTTCATTGCAGTTGTTACAGCCGTATCAAAGCCAATCGTGAAGTCTGTGCCAACAATATCATTGTCAATCGTACCAGGAAGTCCAACAGCTGGGAAACCATGTTCTGTCAAACGCATAGCACCATGGTAAGAACCGTCACCACCGATAACTACGACTCCTTCGATGCCATGTTTTTTAAGTTGCTCAATTCCTTTTAATTGTCCTTCTAATTGGGCAAATTCTGGATAACGAGCTGAGTGAAGGAAAGTACCACCACGTGAAATAATATCTCCAACTGATGCGGCATCAAGCGGATAAATTTCACCAGCAACCATGCCGGCATAACCGTCATAGATACCGTAAACTTCCATTCCTTCTGAAATTGCTTTACGAACAACTGCACGGATAGCAGCATTCATACCAGGGGCGTCTCCACCACTAGTTAAAACAGCAATACGTTTCATTCATTTGTGCTCCTTTTTCTTTTTACATTCACCCTTGATTATACCACAATCAAAATCAAAATTCTTCTTTTTTCCTAATTTTTTATTGATAAATCGTTTTCATGGTTATTTTTTTCAATTCTTCTTGTAATTTATCTGATTTTTGAACACGATATTGAGGAATTGCTACTGTCTTTCTTTCATTTTCATAACGGATAACGACTGGAATATCTCCTCGAAATTGCCGTAAAATAGCGGATATTTCTGCATCACTTTCATGATCTTCTACTTGTATCCAAAAACGTTCGGTGATAGCTTCCTGCAAATGATTTAAAATCATCTGCAAACGATTCTCTCGTTTCTGAATCCGACCAGTCAGATAATAGAAACCTTTTTCATGCAAACCATTGCCGAACTGTTTAAAGGTATCTGGAAACACTGTCACTTCCATTTTTCTTTTAGCATCACTTACTTGCAAGAAGGCCATATTTTCCCCCGTTTTGGTACGGATGACACGAATGGACAAAATCTCTCCTAAAATCGTTGCATGATTGTTTTCAACTAGCTCTTGAATAGGGGTAAAGGATTGAGTAGCAGTTTTTGCAAGCTTTACCAAAGGATGCTCGCTCAAACCGACACCGATGATTTCTTTTTCTGACTCGAATTTCTCTGCTTCTGTATAATCCTCTGCTTCTGTCCAGCTGTAATTTGTATCTGCAAAAAGACTGCCCAGCTCATCCGCAAAGACAAATAAGTTCGGAAGATTTTGTAGAATTTTTTGGCGATTCTTTTCAAATACATCAAACAAACCGACTTGTACCAAAGGGGTTATCAACTGAATCTTATGATATTGCGTTGGCAACTTCATAATAAAATCTTCCACATTTGTAAATGGGCGGTTTTCAATAATCCAATAAGCAAAATCTCGTGGCAAACCTTTGATATTTTTCAGTCCTAAATAAATCTGCTTATCTTGAAACTTATCTCTATAAGGAATGTTATTGATATTTAAAGAAGCAACTTGGAAGTCGAATTCTAGCGCATCTGTGATGTAATCACTGCTTGAATAATTCAGCATAATATCAAAGAAAATATCAGGATAATGCACCTTGAAATAAGCCAACTGAAAAGCAAGTGCAGAATAGGCATAGGCGTGGCTGCGGTTGAAGCCATAACCTGCAAACTTTTCCATAACTGCAAATACTTCTTTTGCTTTAGTTTCAGAATGCCCAAGTTCGAAAGCTCCTGTGACAAACTCTGCTTCCATTTTGTGCATTTCGGCAACATTTTTCTTACCCATGGCACGACGTAGAATGTCAGCTTTTCCGAGTGAAAATCCTCCAAACCGCTGCGCCACTTGCATTACTTGCTCTTGGTAAAGCATAATACCGTAAGTTGGCGCCAAGATGTCTTCCAAACTTGGATCCAGCATTTCCACCTTTTCTTGTCCATGCTTTCTTCTGACAAAATTATCTATATAGTCACTAGCTCCTGGACGATTGAGTGAAGTTGTTGCAACCACTTCTTCAAATTGAGCTGGCTGCACCCGTTTCAAAAGGTTAATGGCACCTGCTTGCTCAAATTGAAAAATCCCTTTGGTTCTGCCAGCAGCGAAAAGCTGCAAGGTTGCTGCATCTTCTAAGTTAATCTTTGCAATGTCAATAGCGACACCGTATTTCTCCAAAGCTGCTTCTTTCATTCGTTGAACAAAAGTCAGATTGCGCAAGCCAAGGAAATCCATCTTGAGCAGACCGTTACTCTCAACACCATGTGCATCGTATTGCGTGATATACATATCTTCCCCGTATTTAAGTGGAATGTGATCTGTCAAATCATTGTCACTCATCACCACACCCGCTGCATGGATAGAGGTTTGACGAGGGTTCCCTTCAATTTTTTTCGCAATTTCAAAAGCTTTTTGATATTCCAGCTTACTGTTAATAATCTGACGAAAAGACATATTTTTTTCATAAGCTGAAGTCAATGTGTCACGAAAACTGATTTTACGAGTAATGTTGGTCAATTCATATTCTGGCACCCCGTAGCGTTTAAAAACGTCACGAATTGCTTGCTTAGCACCAAAAGTAGAATAGGTCACGATTTGCGCTGTATGCATCGTCCCGTAACGATCGCGGACATAGCGGATAAATTCCGGGCGATAGACATCGGGAATATCAGTATCAATATCAGGCATAGTATAACGTTCCAGATTTAAAAAGCGCTCAAAAAGGAGGTTCTTTTCGACAGGATCAATCCCTGTAATCTCTAGCGCATAGGCAACCAGACTTCCAACTGCAGATCCACGCCCCATACCCATATAATAGCCCTGACTACGACCAAAACGCAATAAATCCCAGACAATCAAAAAGTAGTCGTCAAAACCCATTTGGTGGATGACAGACAGCTCTTGCTGCAATCGCTCTTTATAAACCAGACTATTTAGCCTTTTTTTCTCTAGCCCTGCTTCTGCTCGTTCTTGTAATTCTTCTGCTGCTGGCCGTTCTGGATTAAAACGTGGTAATTTCAACTCTGTATTGATTTCGTAATGAATGCCTGCAACTAGCCGCTTTAAATTATCCAGACTTTCTGGATAATTTTCTTGAAAGGATTGTGTGAATTGCTCAGGTGATAAGAGATACTCGTGATTTGGCAAATTTCCAACTTCCCGCAAGCTACTATTTTCACGAATGGCACATAGCATTTGCAAGGTTTCTAAATCGCCTGTATCAAAATAGCGAACTGTCTGCAAAGGTAAGGTTGCATGAGAAAATGCCTTCTTAGGAGTGTCAGGAAATACGCCAATATAAAACTCTCGTCCCAAGTCTAAGGCTTCAATGTCCTCAAACACAGGCACAATAATCGCTATCCCTTCCAATAAGTGCTGAAATTCTTCCCACTTGCTTTTTCCTATCATCTTTAAAGTAGAAAGTTTCATTAAATTGCGATAACCTTGACTGTCAAGAGCTAGAAAGCGAAGATTAAGAGGAAGTCCAACATAATCCAAGGTCATTTCTACGCCTAAAAGCGGCTGAATTCCTTGCTCGGTCGCCGTTTCCATGAAATGATAAGCCCCATAGAGATTATCAATATCCATTATCCCTAGAGTTTGATAGCCTAAATTTTTAGCTGTTTCTACATATTTTTTTATAGAAATCAAACTATCCATAAATGTATAAACAGTTTTGGTATCTAATTGAGCAACCACGGCATCCTCCTTTGATCCTTCTTTTTTCTATTATACTAAATTTATGGCTTGCTTGCTAAAGAAAAAATAATAGAAGTTTTTTCTAAAGGCTTGCTTTTTTTTAAAAAATATTGTATTATTTAATTGGTACAAAGACACAGAAGGAAGGAGAAATTATGAGTTGGACTTTTGATAATAATCTTCCCATTTATTTACAAATCATGGACAGGATAAAACTACAAATCATCTCCAATCAACTGCATGCTGGCGAAAAGCTACCTGCTGTTAGAGAATTGGCTGCTGAAGCGGGGGTCAATCCAAATACAATCCAGCGTGCTTTATCTGACTTGGAAAAGGAAGGGTTTGTCTATTCTCAACGAACATCAGGACGTTTCGTCACAGATAACCGCGACTTGATTTTACAAGCAAGACAAAAACTTTCTGAGGAGGAAGTAAGAAAATTTGTAGAAAATATGACTCGCTTCGGTTATCACAAAGAAGAATTACCAACTATCATTGCAGATTATATAAAAGGAGTTTAGTAAATGGTATTACTTGCATTTGAAAACGTCTCAAAATCATATGGCAGCACACCTGCTTTAGAGCACATCAATTTTGAAATTGAAGCTGGAAAAATTATAGGATTGCTTGGTCCAAATGGCTCTGGAAAAACAACCATGATAAAACTAATCAACGGTTTACTTCAACCAAATAACGGAAAAATCCTCATCGACGGGCTTCAACCGTCGTCAGAAACTAAGAAAATCGTATCTTATTTGCCAGATACGACCTATCTGAATGAAAATATGAAAGTCAAAGATGCTTTGCAGTATTTTCAATCTTTCTATGCAGACTTTGAGATAGAGCGTGCACAGGCACTCTTGCAAGATCTTCATATTGACGAAAATTTGACATTCAAAAAATTGTCTAAAGGAAACAAGGAAAAAGTTCAGTTGATTTTAGTCATGAGCCGCCAAGCCAAACTGTATGTTCTGGATGAACCTATTGGAGGGGTTGACCCAGCAGCGCGGGACTACATTCTAAAGACGATTATCAACAATTACTCACCTAGCGCTTCTGTTCTCATTTCAACACATTTGATTTCAGATATTGAACCAATCCTAGATGAAATCATCTTTATTGATAATGGCAAGATTGTTCGACAAGGGAATGTAGATGATATTCGCTATGAGTCTGGTGAATCTATTGACCAGCTCTTCCGCCAAGAATTTAAGTCTTAGAACAAAGGAGATTGACTATGTTTTGGAATTTATTAAAATATGAATTTAAAAATGTAAATAAGTGGTATTTAGGATTATATGGAATCGTACTCTTTCTATCTATTAGTATTGGACTTTGGCTAAGACATTTTGCAAATGGAAGGAACTTTTTCGACCGTTTGCAGTCTTCTACTAATGAAGCAGGGAGTATGACAAGTACTTTCTTCGGTTTAACAATGCTGATTTTCTCAGGTCTCCTTGTAGCACTTGCCATTTCAACACTCTTTCTGATTATTCGTCGCTTTAAAAATAGTGTTTATGAAAGAGAAGGATATCTAACGCTCACTTTACCAGTTAATGAACATCAAATTATCCTCTCAAAATTACTCGGTGCTGTTATATGGACGATTCTTAGCACACTTGCATTGTTTCTTAGTTTTGGAATCATTGTTCTTATCGTAGGGGTAGCTTCTCATACACAATTTGAAATGGGAACAGTTCTACAATTATTCGGCAATCACTTTTGGAAAATTGCTAGTGAACTATTGAAATCATTTGGATACTATCTTGTAGCCCTTATTCCAAATATCCTATTGATTTATCTCTCTATCTCTATTGGTCAACTTTTCCAAGACCACCGCACCGCTATAGCCTTTCTAGCTTATTTTGGAATTCAATTTGCTCTGATTATCGCTGCTAATCTATATGTTTCAGCTTTCCCATCGCTTTCAACTTCTTTAGGTAGTTTGAGCGGAGTCATAACCTCTCTTATTTTGGGGCTTATCTACTATACTGGAACGTATTACATCCTCAAAAATAAAGTGAATTTGCAGTAGATAACACAAGCTGATAGCAATACTTATATAAACAATAAAGTCATGAGATTCATCTTACTCATGACTTTTTTATTATGTGACTTTCAGTCCGTCTCGCGGCCTTCGGTGCGAGACAAATAAATAGTTCATCTAAAATTTAGTTTGAAAATTCATCTTTTTCTATCAGATAATCATAAATTTCCTGCACAGTTCCTAGAGCCATAAGCTCCTGCTCCTTGACTGTTTTCTTCAGTTCTTGATAAATATGGCTGTTTTCAATAGCTTTTTTTTCTGCTTTTTTGTTTACTTGCATCACTCCATCTTGAATTGTCACAAAGTCCAGCTCTTCAAATATCTGAATCATCTTTATGAGTAGAATTGGGTCAATCTTGAGATAAGCAGCCAGTTCTTTGAGCTTATAACGAATGTCAAACTCTGGAAATTGATAAATTGTTTTATAGAGTTTGGCAAACTGGTCTCTCGTTCCGAAACCTGTCAGATAATAGGGCTGAGCAATCTCATTTTTAAAGTAAATTGCTTCAAAATGTCCTTGCTGAATGATTACTTTGAGCTGATTTAGGCGTTCAGGCAAGTCATACACCACAACTGCTCTGCTCTTTTCCAAATTAGGCATTTCTTCTGAAAAACGCAGGACGGGCACATTTTCAGGCAAAGGAGCATTTTTACCTCGGATATTAAAGAGCTGAATCCCATTGACCCTAGCATCCACCAGCATAAGCTGGAGACTAGTTTGACCATTCCATTTATTGACCGACAGAGTAACCGCCAGCTCTAAGTTTTTAGTTTGGGAAAATTCTGTCGCAAGATTACCTAGACCAAAAGCTACGACCTCAAAAACTGCGTCAGCCTGAGAAATTTTCAGCTTAAGGTGAGTATTCCCTGCTCCCATGGTGCGGGCATTTTCAATTTTAAAATCTTTCAAATAAAAAACAGGCTTTTTATTGTCCATGCCAAAAGGAGCTAACTTTTCAAAGTTTTTGAGGGTCTCTAGTGTCAAATCTGGCAAGGATAATTCCTCATCCAAAAAGAGCTCATTCTTAGTGGACAAATCCACTTGATTATCTTCAATATATGCTACCAAAACCTGGCTGAGTGCTTCTAACTTGCTGGCCTCTAGAGTCATCCCAGCTGCCCCTGCATGCCCACCAAAAGCCACAAATAAATCTCGATGAGGGTCTAACGCTTCAAAAATATCAACTGCTTCAATGCTGCGAGCGCTGCCTTTTGCTAATCCATTCTCAATATTCAAGACGATGACCGGCTGGTGTAATTCTTCCAAAAACCGACCTGCCACAATTCCCAAAACACCTGGATTCCAACCTTCACCGGCTAGAACCTGAACAGGTTTATTGAGATCAACCATGGTCTTGGCTTCATCATAGATCTTCTGAACAATTTCTTTGCGCTCTTCATTTTTATGGTTAATCATAAGGGCAATGTCACGCGCTTCTTCCTCATCAAAGCCCGTCAGAAGTTCAATAGCAGGATTTGGATCATCAAGTCGACCTAGAGCATTGAGTCTGGGAGCTATCTGAAAACCAACTGTTTCTTCATCCACTTCATTTTCCTGAATACCTGCAATCTTAAAAAGCTCCTGCAAGCCGATTCGTTGAGTGTTTTTGAGGACACTTAGCCCATATTTGACCAGAATGCGATTTTCATCTGTTAGGCTGACCATATCTGCAATAGTTCCAATAGCGACTATATCTAGCAACTCTACTTGTACTTCCTCTAAAAGAGCAGTCGCTAACTTAAAAGCTACACCGCAACCAGCTAAATGCTTAAAAGGATAATCAGCTTCCGGATGTTCTGGGTGAATAATTGCATAAGCATCAGGAAGTACCTCTGGCATAGAATGGTGATCCGTCACAATGACATCCACTCCCATAGACTGAGCTAGTTCGATTGCTTCATGTCCTGCAACTCCATTATCCACTGTAACGATGAGTGAAATTCCCTGATTTTCAATAAAATACTTGTAAACACTTGCGTTAGGACCATAACCGTCTGTAAATCGATTGGGCAAATAGACCTGACACTCTGCTCCAAGTTGTTCTAGTGCTTCTTTAACAATAGAAGCCGAAGTCATGCCATCCGCATCATAATCTCCATAAATCAAGATCTGCTCATAATTTTCAATCGCTTGACGAATGCGCGTCACTGCCTTATCCATATCATGCAGTTCATAAGGATCATGCAGCTGGTCCAAACTAGGCTCTAGAAAATCTCGCAGTGCTTCTTCTGTCTGGATTCCTCTCTGGTAGACCAGATTAGCTACCGAAGCCTCCAAGCCAAGTTTTTTAGCTTTTTTAATAAAGCTCTCATCTGAAAAATTTGTGGCAATCTGCCAATCATATTTTGATGTAATCATGCTTTTATCTTTCTGTTGCAATATAAAGTCTATTATAACACGAAAAGACTAGCTTTCACTAGCCCAAACCTCCAATTTTATACACAAGCATTTATCTAATAGCTTTTACCTCTATAAATCAAACCCGTGCAATTCAAATCCGACAGTTCCCGAAATCCTAAAGAGCGATAAAAGGCTAAATTTTTGTCTGACTGCTCTGTTATTAGCTGAATCTGATAAACATCTGCAAATGTCTCCAGCGTTTGCCGAACCAATTCTCGACCGATACCTCGGCGCTGATAAGACGGAAAAACTAACAAGTCCTGAATGAAAACACTAGAAAATCCGTCTCCGACTGCTCGAAGGAGACCAACTAACTGTTCCCCATCATAGGCTGATACAGTAAACAGTGAATGCTGAAATGCTTGCTCTAACATATCTGCTCGTTCTGTATAGTTAGTCCAGCTAACAGATTGGTAAAGCGGAAGCAAGTCTTCAATAGCAATTTGTCTATTTGCAAAGTAACGAATCATTCTTGTCTCCTTTTTGCAGCCAAATATGTTGAAAAGCAGCAATATCACGATAAGGAGACTGTTGGCAAACTGCAAGCTCTATCTTCAACATCTTTTCTCGCCAAGCGACTGCTGTTTTAACTGCATTGTCTTGCAAGCCATAAAAAATTCGAATTCCTTGATAATTCTGAACAGTCAATTCAGACGTGACCTTTTGTAATAAGTCTGCTAAATCATAATAGGTTGCTTGTCCCATTGTATGTGATTGATAAGACTGCCCTGATAATAAATCTAACGCTAAATTCGTATCATTTGCAAACACTACTGTCTGCATAATTCGCCCCACTTCATTGTGCTTAACGAGCGAAATTTGTCCGCCTTTTTTCAACAATCTGCTAAATTCAGCTAGATAAAGAGCTGGTTCATCCACATACTCCAGAACATTGTGGCAAATGATAAGGTCAAAACGAGCACTTGGAATTCCCTTCAACATTTCTAGACTGCCTTGTAGTTGCTGATAATGGAAATTCTGCTGACGTTCTGCAATCATCTCGTCATTTGGTTCTATAGCTATTACCTGATTGTTTTGTGCCAAAAAATCCGCCACCAAACCAAAACCACTCCCAAAATCTAATACCTTTTTATTTTTTATATGTGCTAACTGAGCAAATAGAATCTCATAATAAAGCTTCCCCCATGCTTGATTTAAAAATTCCTTGTAAGCTGCCACGTCCATAAACGTCTCCTACTTATAATTGAACATTTTACTAGCTAGTCTGTCACCAAGGTTGGGAAAAAGCGTATAGAGCTTGTGAGCCGCCTTCAGTGTGAAAGGCATGATCAACTCTCGCTGCTTTTTCCCAAAATTGTTCACAATCTGCTTAGCAACAGTATCTGCTTCTAAAATGTATTTATCAACCGCCTTGACATAACTGCCGTCAGGGTCAGCTTTGTCGAAGAAAGCCGTCTTAATCGGTCCTGGATTAACCGTCGTCACATAGACATTGTAAGGCATCAACTCTAAACGCAAAGCATTGGAAAAACCGATAGCCGCAAACTTAGTAGCTGAGTAGAGACTAGATTTAGCACTAGCAATCAACCCAGCTGTACTAACAATATTAACAATGTACCCACGTCCCGCTTGCTTCATTCTCTCCCCAAAGAGACGAGATAGATTCATAAGAGCAAAGGTATTAACTTCAAACATGGCATGAATATCCTCGTTGCTAATCTTGTCAAATTCTTCAAAAATCCCGTAACCAGCATTGTTGACTAGAACATCCACCTGAGCATACTTCTGGTAAATTTCTTCAGTAAAAGCTTCTAAAGTTTTGTAATCCGTAATATCCAACTCAACGAATTCGCAATGCGTATGATTTGAATAAAGTTTTGTTAATTTTTCTTGACTGCGTCCCACTAAAATCAGCTGGTCATTTGGCAACAACTTCACCATTTCCTGAGCGACACCGCCACTAGCCCCTGTAATAACAATTGTTCGCATGTGTCCTCCTTATTTTTCTTCTAAAAAATCCGTTTGGTTTTCAACCTCAAAAACAAGCGTTTTTGTATTCAATAGACTAATGCTGCAATGTTTGACGTGGAATAGATTGCTTTTATTCGTCCATTCTATCTGGTTCACTAAATGATAGATAATGTTAATCACTCCACCATGTGTGACCACAATTTGTGTCTCATCTGAGTTATGATTTTCCTTCAAAAAAAGTTCAAACCAAGTTTTTATCCGTTGATAAAATTCTCTCGGACTTTCTCCATTTGGATAATGTTCGTCCATTGCAAGACTTCTAAAATAAAGACGAGGAAATTTTTGATCAGCCTCGCTATTTAACATTCCTGCCAAATCGCCATTATTCGTTTCGCGTAAGTCTCTTTCTTTCTCCAATGGCAGTTGAATTGTCTCTGCTAAAATTGTTGCAGTTGTCTCAGCTCTTTTTAAATCACTCGTAATAATTTTCGTAAAGTGATAGTCTTCTTTGTGTTGTGCTAAATAATCCGCCAAAGCTTCGGCTTCTCTTTTCCCCTCAGGAAGCAAATCAAGCTGACTCCAGCCACCTCTGTGTTGATCAGAATCTTTCCCATGTCTGACAAATAATATGTTCATGATTTCCTATTTCCTTTAAATTTTAAGAATTATCCTTGCCAAAATTTCATAGTTCTACTTCTTCTAAATCCTTGACCAAGTGAACGTTCTTAAAAATGGAACTGGCATCTCTGCGCATTTGACCTATATCTTTTGATAGAAAGCGTGCGCTAATATGATTGAGAAGGAGGCGCTTGACACCAGCTTCTTTAGCAACTTCTGCTGCTTGTAGATTGGTAGAGTGACCGTGATTGCGAGCGATTTTCTCATCTCCTTTACCATAAGTGGATTCGTGCACCAAAACATCTGCATTGACAGCCAGTCGCACGCTGGCATTTGTTTTACGCGTATCACCTAGAATAGTGATGATTTTCCCAGGTCGCGGAGCTGAAATGTAATCTGCTGCTATAATCTTCGTCCCGTCCTCTAGCACTACATCTTCTCCATTTTTTACCTTACCAAAGAGAGGGCCAAAAGGAACACCTGCGACTTTCAATTTCTCAGCATCCAATGTACCTTCCAAATCTTTCTGCATAATGCGGTAACCCACACAAAAAATACTGTGGTCTAGTTTCTCTGCATAAACTGTAAATTTATCAGTTTCTAAAATTTTCCCTAAACTTTTTTCGTCAAACTCATGAAAACGAATCCGATAAGGCAGGCGAGACCCCGACACACGCAGACTTGTCATGACAAAACTTTTGATGCCAACTGGTCCATAAATTTCCAAATCTGTCTGTTTTTCATTAGCCTGAAAAGAGCGAGTAGCCAAAAAACCCGGCAGGCCAAAAATATGATCCCCATGCAGATGAGTAATAAAAATTTTTCTGATTTTGCGCGGTCGAATCGCTGTCTCTAAAATACGATTCTGAGTTCCTTCGCCACAATCAAACATCCAGATTTCATTGATTTCATCCAATAGTTTCAAAACCAGACTAGAAACATTCCGAGCCTTAGAAGGCTGACCAGCTCCTGTGCCTAAAAATTGTAGTTGCATATTTTTCTTTCTATTTTTCTTTAATATAAATCATAGCAGAGCGATTCTGCGAGCGATAGTAAAGCTGACCAGCATAGTCTTGAGCCAACTGGATTAGCTCTTCCTGATTGTACCCTTCCAGTTTCAGGCGACCATCTGCTAGCTTATAAAGATCTGTCAGAGCAGAGAGCGGCTGCTTTTGGACTACTTCTTCAGGAATTGCTGGTATCATCCGAATGACATTTTCCTCTTCATAAACCAGATAGTTAGGAAAAATCTGAGCAATTTCAAAAAGCAAATTGGGCTCAATTTCCTCTGGAGTTTCCGGAAAAATCAAGCCAGTTTCGACTTCATTTTCAAAGCAGAAACCATAAGACCTACCTGAAAGATTCAAGCGAATAAAAGGCTTTTCCTCTTCAAAGTTAGGGTGGTCGTTAAAAAGAGCCAATTCTTTACTTAATTCTAAAAAATAATCCGTTGCAGCTTCCGGACTCTTTTTTTGATAGAGTTCCGAAAAATACGCATTTATAACACTTGGCGGTGGTGTGATAAAGGTCAACTTTTGCGAATCGGACAACTTGTCCAAAACCTTTCCTAGATAAACACGGTCTAAGCTCGTGAAACCGCCATATTTAAGTGCTAATTTGATATAATCAGTCATAAAATTCTTCTAGTCTCCATTTATTCTTTTCTGCTATATGGCCAGAAATTGTTTCACTTTCTTCCAGATACTCTCTCTTATCAATGATTGCCAGACTTTCTAATTCATGTAACTTATAAGCCTTGCTAGGACTAACCTTGATACGAAAAGGGACAAAGAGTTCTCTCATCTTATTCAACAGAGCATTCTGCAAAATTGCTCTGCTATTTTCATTTTTCGCCGAAATCAGGGCATAGGGAGTTAAGGTTGGAGTGAAATTCTCTACTTTGTCTGCTTTATTATAGAGGGTCAAGCGAGGAATATCTAGCATATCCAAGTCCTTCATAATAGTCAAGACTGTTTTTTCATGCTCTTCGTGGTTAGGGTCGCTAGCGTCAATCACATGAACCAAAAGGTCCACATTTTTGCTCTCTTCTAAAGTAGATTTGAAGCTAGATACTAGCTCGGTCGGTAAGTCTTGAATAAAGCCGACTGTATCCGTCAAGGTCACATTGAGCCTGCCTGTCAGATTGACACTTTTGGTTGTCGCATCCAAAGTAGCAAAGAGTTCGTCCGCCTCATATTGGCTCTTGTTGGTCAAGATATTCATAATGGTAGATTTTCCAGCATTGGTGTAGCCAATCAGACCGACTTTAAAAACACTGGAGTCCAGACGTTTCTCCCGTACAGTTGCGCGGCTTTTCTCTACAATTTTGAGTTGGCGCTCAATATCGTGGATCTGATTGCGAACACTACGACGATTGAGTTCCAACTGACTTTCACCAGGACCGCGGGAACCAATTCCCCCTGCCTGACGGCTAAGCATAATCCCCTGTCCGACCAAGCGAGGCAAAAGATATTTAAGTTGAGCCAAGTGAACTTGAAGTTTTCCTTCGTGGCTTCTAGCCCGCATAGCAAAAATATCCAAAATTAATTGCATGCGATCAATAACCTTAACCCCTAGAATTTCTTCCAAATTGATATTCTGGCGAGGTGTCAGACGATTATTGACAATGACGGTGGAAATCTCATCTGCTTCTACCATACGCTTGATTTCTTCTAATTTTCCAGCACCAACAAAAGTCTTGCTGTCATACTTCTCTCGTTTCTGAGTGTAAGAGGAAACCACCTGAGCACCAGCAGTCTTGGCTAAACTGGCTAATTCTTCCATAGACATAGCAAAATTAGCCGCCCCCTGCAATTCTACTCCGATGAGGATCACTCGTTCCTGCTGTTTTTCTGTTTCAATCATTCAAAAATTCCTCTATATCCTGCATGATCCGTTTTTGGGCATTCGGATCTGAGACCTGATAAAAAGTAGCATTCATGCGATTTCTAAACCAGGTTAGCTGTCGTTTGGCAAAGCGACGAGTATTTTGTTTGAGTTTATTGATAGCTTCCTCCAAGGTCAACTCTCCAGCAAAGTAGGAGAAAAGTTCCTTGTAGCCAATTCCTTTGCTGGCTTGGACATGTGGATAGTTGTCATAGAGCCACTTTGCCTCTTCTAAAAGACCAGCCTTCAGCATTAGATCTACTCGCTGATTGATACGCTCATAAAGAACTTCTCTGTCATCGTTCAGACAAACCAGCAGGGCTTCATAGTCAGGCTGTTTGTTTTCAAGTTCATTCCCAAAATGAGCAATTTCCAGCGCTCGCATAGCTCTCCTACGGTTAATCTGGGAAATTTCCAATCCAAGCTCTGCTATTTTGCCAAATAGTTCCTCATCATTCAAAGTATCTAGCTCGGCTCGATAAGCTAAAATCTCCTCATGAGAAGCTGAACCACCCAGATGATATCCTTCCAGCAAACTTTGAATGTAAAGCCCCGTTCCGCCTGCAATAATCGGCAGTTTCCCTTTTGCTACAATCATCTCAATAGCAGCCTCGGACTCCTTTACAAAATCAAAAGCCGAATAAGACTCGGTCACTTCCCGTACATCTATCAAATAATGAGGAATCTCCTCCTGCTCATCTGGAGTGACTTTAGCCGTTCCGATGTCCAGTTTTCTATAAACTTGCTGACTATCACCACTAATAATCTCACCATTGAAACGTTTTGCGAGGTCTATGCTGAGAGCTGTTTTTCCGACAGCAGTTGGTCCTACAATTACAATTATCTTGGTTTTCATCTTTTCCCTTGAAAAAAATTTAATTTTTCGTTACTATATATTATAACATAAATAAAGTTCAGAAAAGGAGAAATCTCATGGCTAAAGGATTTGTTAAAGGTGTTGTAACTGGCGTAGCTGGTACTGTTGCTGCTGTTGCAGGTGCAGTTTATACATTCAAGAAAAAAGTGATTGAACCTGAAGAAAAGAAAGCAGCTTTCATCGAAGAAAACCGTAAAAAAGCAGCTCGCAAACGTGTATCACACTAAAAATCATTCATTTCATATAAAAACTCCAATGGATAACTCACTAGAAAAATGAGTATCTGTTGGAGTTTTTTTACACGTTCTTTCTCATACTATAAAAGATAGTTTTTTATTCATAACGCAAGGATTCGATTGGATCCAATTTAGAAGCCTTATTAGCCGGCAAAATACCGAAAACAATCCCGATAGTTGCAGAAAAGAGCACACTTCCGACAGCAGATACTGTCGTAATGGTAGGTGGAGCTCCGAAAAATGCATCCAAACTATGACCGATAAATGCCACGATAAGAGCTGCTAAAGCAAGCCCAATCAAACCGCCAATCGCTGTCAACACCATTGACTCAATGACAAATTGCATCAAGATATTACCACGTGTGGCTCCAAGGGCTTTCCGAAGACCGATTTCACGGGTTCGTTCTGTTACCGATACAAGCATAATATTCATGACACCGATACCACCAACGAGAAGTGCTATCCCGGCAATCGCTCCAAAAACCACTTGCACAATGGCAACCTGACTTTGGATCGCAGCCAATTGACTGGCTTGATCAAACATCTGGTACTCGCCTTCTCTCACACCAGACAATTTTGTCATCAAGCGCGCAGCTGCACTTCCGTCTTTCAGCACATCATCTAATTTTTTAACATGTACCACGACATTCATAATCTCAGCAACATTGTATTCAGCTGCCAACTGAGTGTTAGCCATTAGTAAATTTCCGTTGTTCATATTGGCTAAGCGATTTCGCGTTTCATTTGGATCTTTATAAACCCCAATCACACGGTAATTATTAGATCCTAGCTGGACAATCTGATTGAGCGCCTTATCTGCACCTCCAAAAAGAATATCAGCTAGTTTCGTATCCAGTAATACAACTCTTGCAAACGTTTGATAATCATTTGATTTCAATGTCCGTCCTGCAACGATTTGGTATTTCTTTACCGTAAAGTAAGTGGAATTGATACCTGTTATAGGAATATTATCCGCCTTTTTCTTACCATAATTTACTGTAGCGGTTGTGTTATTTGTAACATAATAATTGTCAATTCCGTTAATATCATTAACCGCCTGCTTGACCCAAACTTCTTGGATTTGAGGCTCTTCTTCTGTCGAAACTGTCTCATCACCATTTCCACTTTCAGCATCGTCACGCATCTCTTGATACGTCATAACACCATCACCATTTTTACTTCTCTTGTGTGAGTAAAATAAGGAAACATCTTGCTGTGCACCACCCAGAACATCTGTGAAGGCATTGGACATACCACTTCCTAGAGCCACAATAACCACAACAGACATAACACCAATGATAATGCCCAACATCGTTAAGAAAGAGCGCATTTTATGCCCCATAATGGAGTTGATTGCAAATTTCCAATTCTGCATCATGCTTCTCCTTTCTTACTGTCTGACGAGATGACACCGTCTCGAATAACGATTTGTCGTTTTGCAAAGGCTGCAATCTCAGGCTCATGAGTGACCATGATAATGGTTTTTCCTTCACGATTTAGCTCCGTCAGCAATTCCATAATTTGCTCACCCGTCTTGGTATCCAAGGCTCCCGTCGGCTCATCTGCTAAGATAATGGAAGGATGATTGACCAAGGCACGCGCAATAGCCACCCGTTGCTTTTGCCCACCAGAAAGTTCTGATGGTAAATGGTGCATCCGCGTTTCTAACTCAACTTTTTTAAGATATTGCTCTGCTAAAGCTTTCCGTTTGGATTGAGAAACCCCTGCATAAATCAAAGGAAGTTCTACATTTTGAAGAGCATTTAATTTTGACAAAAGGAAGAATTGTTGGAAAACGAAGCCAATCTGCTGATTACGCACTTTGGCTAGCTTTTTCTCACTAAGCTTGGCAACTTCTTCACCTTCCAAGTAATATTCGCCACTCGTTGGGCGATCCAACATACCAATGATATTCATCAAGGTTGACTTTCCTGAGCCAGAAGGCCCCATAATCGCAACAAATTCACCTTCTTCAACTTCTAAATGAACATCTTTCAAAACTTGAAGCTCTTGATCTCCATTGCGGTAACTTTTGCTAACATTTTTTAAATCAATGAGTTTCTTCATACGATTTCACCTCTTGACCGTCTTTCAAGCTATCTGTTGGATTGGTGATAACTTTACTATCTTTTGTCAAACCAGATGAGATTTCTTGATTTTTAGCATCTGCATTTCCTAGTATCACTTGCACTTTTTTTGCAGTTCCTTTTTCTAGTGTCCAAACATAGTTTTTATTGTTTTCAGAAACAACGCTGCTGACCGGAACTAGAATCCCTCTTGTATTGTTTTTTACTTCAACATTGACGGAAAATCCTTGCTTCAAATCACCAATTTCGCTTGTAATATCTACTGTATAGGGGTATTTTGCTCCTGAATTTGCAGTACCTGTACCAGCTGCTGCTGTATTTTGACTGTCTTTTGGATAATTTGAGATATAGCTGATTTTCCCAGTCCATTTCTTATCTGGATAGACCTTGGACGTAATTGTTACTTCTTGCCCGACCGAAAGATTTGCCAGATTGTACTCAGATAATTCTCCCTTCACTTGGAGGTTGCCGTTATTGACAATATGAACGAGTGTTTGATTAGTACCTGTCGTAGATTTAGAAACATCACGATTGACTTCTACTACAGTTCCATTATTTGTACTGGTGACAGTCGTTGCATCTAGTAATGCCTGTGCTTTATTGATATTGTCCACAGCATCTGCGCGATTGTCCTGCAAATCGTTTAATTGAGAATCCACCGAACGTTTTGCAGACGCAGTTGTTTTATTATCTGCCGCTTCATCACCCGTCACATCAACAGTTGTTCCATACGTTTTCAAATCATAAATTTGGCGATCAATCTTGTTTAAAGCACGAACAGCAGCATCATATGCAGCTTGTGCTTCAACACTCTTGTATTGAACTAAAGCTTGTCCGGCTGTAACTTGATCTCCAACATTTACAAGAACATTATCCAAATCGCCCTTTGTCCCGTCATAGTAGACATATTGCTCATTGTTAGTCGCAACATTTCCTGACAGCAAAACAGATGAAGCAACTGACCCTTCTTTTGCTTTCTGCACTTGAATCGTTTCTTCTTTATCTTTATCAGTAGTACTATTACCATTAAACAATAACATCGTACCTATCGCTCCTAAAACGACGACCACAGTTACACCAATCAAGCTGTACAACTGCCACTTTTTCAATTTTTTCATCTCTTTCTCCTCCTGATGAAAACGGTCTATTTTTATATTATAACACATACGATTAAAAATAAGATAACATCTATAAGAAATCCTTTACTCTTTTAACATCCGTCTCCCTTCTTTCTAGTTATTTTATATTGTGTTAAATATATAATACAATAATACGATTGAATAATCAAGCCTTTCATCAATTTTTGTAGCAGATTTTTGCAATCATTTTCTAAAAACGTTACAATAATTTCATACTACAGATAAAAAGGAGACTCGTATGAGAACATTTGACATCATTGCCATTGGTGGCGGTAGCGGAGGAATAGCAACCATGAACCGTGCTGGAGAACATGGTGCAAAAGCTGCCGTTATTGAAGAAAAGAAATTAGGGGGCACCTGTGTCAACGTCGGCTGTGTTCCTAAAAAAATCATGTGGTATGGCGCCCAGATTGCCGAAGCCATTCGCGATTATGGACCAGACTATGGTTTTACTTCGGATAATCAGCAGTTTGACTTTAAGACGCTTCGGAAGAATCGCGAAGCCTATATTGATCGTGCCCATAATTCTTACAATAATAGTTTCAATCGAAATGGCGTTGAGTTGATTGAAGGTCGCGCCAAATTCATAGACCGCCATACAGTTGAAGTCAACGGCGAGCTTATCCAAGCCAAGCACATTGTCATTGCGACAGGCGCTCATCCGCATATTCCAGCTATTTCCGGAGCAGAATTAGGTGAAACCTCTGACGATATTTTTGCATGGGAAGAACTCCCTCAATCCGTTGCCATTCTTGGTGCTGGTTATATTGCAGTTGAATTAGCCGGACTCCTTCATGCTCTGGGTGTAAAAACAGACCTTTTCGTTCGTCGAGATCGTCCTCTCCGCAACTTTGATTCTTATATCATTGATGGTCTTGTGGAAGAAATGAAGAAATCAGGTCCTACTCTACATACGCACAAAATACCAGAAAGGCTTGAAAAACTTGAAAACGGAGCGATTCGTATTACCTTCGAGGACAGAACGAGCCACACCGTTCAACACGTCATCTGGGCAACTGGGCGGACTGCAAACACCAAAGGGTTGAATTTAGAAGCGGCTGGTGTTACCCTAAATTCTCGTGGTTTTATAGCAGTCGACGAATTTCAAAATACAACAACATCGGGTATTTATGCTCTAGGAGATGTTACAGGCGAAAAAGAATTAACCCCTGTTGCTATCAAAGCAGGTCGTACCTTAGCCGAGCGCTTATTTAATGGAAAAACTGAAGCTAAAATGGATTATTCTAACATTCCAACTGTTGTCTTTTCTCACCCAGCGATTGGAACAGTTGGCTTGACCAAAGAGCAGGCAATTCAACAATACGGAGCAGAAAATATCCATATTTACACTTCTAACTTTGCTTCCATGTATTCAGCTGTCACCCAACACCGACAACAAGCCAAGTTCAAGCTCATTACAACTGGACCAGATGAGAAAGTCATTGGTCTCCACGCTATTGGCTACGGTGTTGATGAGATGATTCAAGGTTTTGCTGTTGCTATTAAAATGGGAGCTACCAAAGCAGATTTTGATGCGACTGTCGCCATTCACCCAACCGGTTCAGAAGAGTTTGTCACCATGCGTTGAGCATCATAAATGTCTTACTCCCAAAAATTTTCCCACTTTATCTCAATACTCAGAATTGCAATCAGCGCTTCTGACTATTTTAGTTTACACGATAACTTCTTCTCATTCCATAACTTATTCTTTCATACTATCTGCTAGGGAGTGGGACAATTTTTGCCCAACCTCTCCTTTTTCCTATGATTTTTTAGTTGATAAAGAGATACATTTTGTTATGATAATATTAAAGCGATTTTACGAGGAAGTGCTTTTATGCAAAAGACCAAAATAATTCTAACAACTGTCTTATTTATCTTTTTAAATGTCTTTGGACTAATTGCAATTTTGATATTATTCCTTCGCAGTAAAAATAAAAAAAAGTAATATCTCAGAAAAAGTAAACATTTTGAAAAAAGGTGAATTCAGTCTATGCTTTTGCCTTTTTATTTAACCCTTGACATTTTTTTTATTTGTTCTATAATAGTTACCATATTATAAAACAAAGGGTTACAATTATGAAAAAATCATTTACACTCGTTTTACCAGCAATTGGCGCAGCTTTGATAGCCGTTTTTGCTCAGATTACTATTCCTATCGGTCCAGTTCCTTTTGCTTTGCAAAATATGGCAATTGGCTTAGTGGCTACTATTTTTCATCGAAAAGAAGCTCTATTAGCAGTCGCTCTTTATCTTCTCTTAGGCGCTATTGGTCTTCCTGTCTTTGCAGGAGGAAACGGTGGATTTCAAGCACTTGTCGGTCCAAATGCAGGTTATCTCTGGTTTTATTTGTTCTACGCCCTAGTAACAGCTAGTCTAACTTCCAAAAATAGCAGCTTTTTAACGATACTCGTATCAAACCTACTCGGAGATGCTTTGGTTTTTGTCGGTGGTGTACTTGGTTTAATGTTTCTAGCAGTTTTTCAACTTGATAAAGCTATTACAGTCGGAGTCATCCCCTTCATTTTACCAGATCTCATAAAACTGATTGCAATTAGTTTTATCAGTAGACCTATTTTTAAAAGCTTAAAAGATCATCCCTACTTTAAAAATTGATAAAGTTGTCTCACTCCCATTATTAGAACTCACGTGTTGTGGGTTCTTTTTACATTGCTCAAAAAGATTTTTTCATTTTCTTCTTGACAAAAATGACCAACAGTCCTATTATATTTTAAAAGAAAATAACCGACGGTCACCAAAAGGAGCTCACCATGCCTATTAGAAAAGCAGTCCCAAGCGATATTCCAGCACTCAATAATCTCTTAGAGCAAATCTTGCTTGTTCATCACAACGTCCGACCAGACATTTTCCAAGAGAGTAGTCGCAAATTCAACGATGAACAATTGAAAACACTGATGTCTCAAGAACATACACCAATCTTTGTCTATGAAAATGAAGAAGGTAAAATCTTGGGTCACCTCTTTTGCATCATTAAAGAACCACACAGTCTCGTATTGACACCTATCAAAACACTTTTCATTGAAGACCTTTGCGTTGATGAAAGTGCTCGTGGTCAAAAAATTGGTGAGCAGCTTTGCCGTTTTGCAGAAGAATTTGCCCAAGAAATGGACTGTTACAACTTAACCCTTAATGTATGGAATGATAACGCTGGTGCCTTACGATTTTATGAACATCAAGGTTTTAAACCACAAGAAACCATCATGGAAAAAGTTTTTAAAAAATAGGAAAAGTTCATGAGTAAAAGAGAAGAGAAGAAAACGGCTACAAAGCAGAACATTACGGTGTTTTCTTCGGTATCAATATTATCGGGGTTTCAATCATCAGTATGCTTAATCGTCGGTTAGTTGATCGTTTTTCTCTACGAAATCTCTTGCACATTGCCACTAGCTGTGCTCTTGCTTTTGCTCTTTTACTACTACTGTTTAATATTAGAAATTTTCGTAGTCTTTGGGCAGTCGTCTTTCCTATGCTTCTCATTTTTAGTACCAATGGTATCGTTGCAGCATGTTCAAATGCCGCAGCTCTCAATAGCGCAGAGGATTCGATGACAGGTTCAGCAGCCGCTCTACTTGGCTCTCTCCAATACGGAAGTGGGATTCTTTCTTCCTTGCTCCTCGCTCTTTTTTCAGATGGCACTCCTAAAGCCATGGTAGTCATTATTTTTCTAGCCATTCTAGCTTCTACTCTAATGGCTTGGATAGCACGAAAATAAACTATAAAATAATAAGACAGAGGTGGTATGATCTCTGTCTTATTATTTTATCAGCAAATCCAACAAATCCTGATAGGACTGAAAATTATAAGTCGGTTTCGCTTGCGTATGATTACTCAACCTTTTAGGATTATACCAAGCCGTATCAATGCCTGCATTGTTCCCGCCCGTTATGTCTGCTGTCAAAGAATCTCCAATCATTAGAGTTCGATTTTTGTCAAAATTTGGTATTAGCTCTGCTATTTTTTCAAAAAATAGAGCATCGGGTTTTTGCGTGTGGAGTTGCTCAGAGATGAAAATCTGATTAAAATAGGGGGAGATATCCGAACGAGCCAGTCGACCAGTCTGAATGAAGCCGATACCATTGGTAGCAGCGTAAAGTTCATAATCTGCCTCTGTCAAAACATCCAAGAGCTCACTAGCTCCAGTATAGGTCTGACCTTGCTGGGCAATATGTTGCTGGTAATGGAGAGCCAACTCAACACCGTCCTTATCCACACCAAAGTGGTTAAAGAGACGAGAAAAGCGTGTGTTAATCAGCTCAGATTTGGTCAGTTTTTCCTGTTCCAAGTCCCGCCAAAGAG
Organism: Streptococcus sp. HMSC034E12; assembly: GCF_001835915.1. Taxonomy (NCBI): domain Bacteria; kingdom Bacillati; phylum Bacillota; class Bacilli; order Lactobacillales; family Streptococcaceae; genus Streptococcus; species Streptococcus sp. HMSC034E12. Next base: position 27,502 of record NZ_KV826427.1, on the reverse strand, counting down.
CTTTATTCATAGGAATATAGTAGTCTTTATAAGCCTGAATATCAGCCACACCCTGCTCTTTTAGAAAAGCAGTCAAAGCCAAATCCTCCGCTAAATCAAAATCTAACAAGGTGTGGTCAAGATCGAATAGTAGAAATTTGTAATGCAATTTTGTCGTTTTCCTTTCTAGGGGATACAAACTATTTATAATTATTTGGAAAATATTCTTTTCCCAGCTGCCATAAATATTGGTCTATTTGTTTAAGATTGAATTGCTCTAGTCCGTAATAACTTCTAAAGGTTAGAATTAGATTTTTGAATTGCTGGTAATCCTTTAAATCAGCATTCTTAAACTTTGCAAAATGATCTGTTTTTCTAAAGTACTTCAAGACCTTTTCAACATAACTATCGTATATGGGATACGCTAAAGGATTGTGATGCGAGCAATACTTAGTTGCAAAAGAATAGAATTTTCGCTGCACACCTTCTTTTATGGTTATATTTTGAATTTCATTTACTAGAAAAATATCACCACTCTTTAACCTCTCATCAATGTCAAGTGATAAAATATGTTTTGCTACAGGAAATATTGAAAAAATATTAGTACTATAAAAGTCATTTAGTGTTGCAACCTTTAACAGAATATCTGAAATATCTGTATTTTTCGGTGATAGTTCAAAAAACAAGCGATCTAATGCCGTTTCTTGTAATTTATAGCTTTCAAGGTTAGCCCACTCTTGCAAATACTTTTCAACTTCCATGACAGTTGGTCTAGGCACAAGCATGGTACTTTGCGAAGTCTGTGAAACAGAAAGAGCAGAATCTGTTAAAGAATCATAGGTATGTCTATCGTCATGACGAATGATAATTTCTTCTGTCTCTAGTTTTTTTAATTCATCTAAGATAGCATTGTTAAAATTTGAAGCCACTAATTTTGTTGTATAAGGGAAAAATGATGAAAAGAAAAGCATGATTATAGCAGTCCAGACTGTTTTTTGACTAATTTTCTCCACTACCTGCGATGAAGAGTGAAAGTTTGTCCACATAGCCCCAAGCCAGAAAAAGGACAATCCATAGGCAAAAAAATTAGTTCGGAACTCCCATAGACCTTGTAAATCAAAGGTTTTCGGCTTTTCCAGTTCCAATACCAAAATGGTCATAATAATAGCAATCACCGCATCAATAAAAGCTCCCAAACGCTCTTTACCCATTACTTGACGATTCATTTTTCTCTCCCTTTAAATAGTTCTTTAAAATATGTGACATTATACTACTTTTACAGTTGTAAATCAAAAGCACTAAAAAACGGCTTGGGTCGTTTTTTAGTACTTAACAACTCAATTGGCAGAGAATTTTACGATAAAATTTCTTCTAAATTTGCAATAATTTCCCTTAATTGTTTTTCAAGAATTTCAGGGCTAGCAGTAATGCTCATTAGTAAAGTATTTAAAGATTGCTCAAATTGATTAGGAAGAAGGTTCGCATGTGCTGCTGCATATGATATCATTCTCTTCTCGCCGGGGTGGGTCAATTCATTAACTGCAAAAATTATGTCAAAATAGGATTCTAAAAAGGCTGCAATACGGTGATTGACACTGACAAGGTCTTTTCGTTTTGCTGCTTTTAAAATCTGCGTATCATAGGATGGCAAATGCCCGGTTAACAGACTGAAATTTCGTGAAATGATGTTGTCTTTTAATTTTGGAGGAAAAGGAACGTCAAACCGTTTTTTCAATTTTCCGAACTCTCCATTAGCATCATAAAGAATCTTGCAGGTTTTTAAATTGTGCCAAAAGCAAGTGGTGTAGCCATTTCCTGCTTGGTGCTTTTCGACGACATTTTCAATATCTCGCGCAAAATCACGAATATTCCGATAAAGAATATCAATATCAATGTCATTATTTAAGGTACAGTCGTCTTCCAATTCCCAAAATTGATTGCTTATTTCCATATAAGAACAATATTGGGTCAAAATCAACTTCCGACTGGCTTCATCTGGAATGCTCGTGCAGTAAATATATAAATCATAGTCCGAAGTCTCATCATAAGTTTCTCCGCTACGAGATCCGCCTAAGGCAATCGCTGTCACTTCTGGTAAATTGGAAAATGCTTTCCAAAGTTGTGTAAAAACTGTCATTTTCTCCTCCGATATAAAACTTTTCCTTATTATACATTATATTACTACAAGAAAAAACTCCTAAACTTCAATTTAGGAGCTTTTCATGTCTTACCGCACTTCTGCACCAATCGTTACTTCAAGAGACTTTTGGATTTTTTCCATATAACGAGCTACTTCCTCATCTTCCAGAGTATCCTCTGGATTTTGGAAAGTTAAGGTGTAAGCCATTGATTTCATGCCGAGTCCCAGTTTTTCACCTGAGAAGACGTCAAATAATTTGATATCTGTCAAGCGTTTCACACCAGCAGCCTCAATAGCTGCAACCACCTCTTTGTGACTGATTTCTGCTTTCAGAAGCAGTGCTATATCACGTGTTACAGCTGGGAATTTGGTAATTTCTACAAATAGTTTTGCTGGTTGCATTACTTGTTCAATCGCTGTCAAGTTGATTTCTGCTACATACGTTTCTGGGATATTATAATCCTTAGCAGTTACTGGATGAACTTGACCGACAAAACCAACGACTTGTCCGTCTAGTGAAATAGTCGCTGTACGACCTGGGTGCATACCAGCTAATGCTTGTGTCGCTGTGTACTCTACTTTTAGACCCAGACGGTCAAAAAGTGCTTCCAAAATTCCTTTTGCATAAAAGAAATCAACTGGTACAGCTGGAGTTTGAAAATCCTTTTCAGTAACCAAACCTGTCAAAGCAAAGGCAAAGCTGTTGATTTCAGTTGGCAATTCTTCCTGTGGATTCCCCGTTTGCTCGAAGACTTTTCCGATTTCATACAGAGCCAAATCCTTATTTTTACGTGCTACATTATAGGCAACAGTATCCAAAATGCCAGCTACCATATTTTGACGAAGAACGCTGCGATCTACTGTCATCGGCCACATCAGCTCTGTCAAGTTACTTGGATTAGTGCTAAATTGCACAGCTTTTTCAGGAGTAGTCAAAGCATAGGTGATAACTTCTGTCAAACCAGCACCTTCTGCAACTGTACGAACTTTGCGACGAAGTTTTTGGGTTTCTGTCAATTGACCAGCTGTTCCGTCACCTTTTGGAAGAGTTGCTGGTAATTTATCATAACCATAGATACGCGCAATTTCCTCATAAAGGTCTGCTTCAATGTGAATGTCCCAACGACGGCGTGGTACGCTGACTGTGAATTTCTCTGCATCGCCAGTAAGACCAAAACCAAGGCGACGGAAAACATCTTCAATATCTGTATAAGTTAATTCCGTCCCAAGTACACGATTGACATCTGATAATGTTGAAACAACTTCAACATCTGATGTGTCCACTTGACCCGCTGAGACGATACCGGCTTGTACCGTTGCACCTGCAAGGTCTGCAATCATGCTAGCCGCAGCATCTAGAGCTTCTGTTACTGTCGCTAGGTTAATTCCTTTTTCAAAACGAGAGGATGATTCTGAACGAAGATTGAGACGTCCGCTCGTCTTACGAATGGAAGTTCCGTCAAAAACTGCTGCTTCAAGCACTACACGGCTTGATTGAGAAGAAATTTCCGTTGCAGCTCCACCCATGACACCAGCAAGAGCGACTGGCTTATCTGCTACCGCAATCACAAGATCGCTCATTTCTAATTCGCGCTCTTCGTCATCAAGAGTTACTAATTTTTCGCCCGCACACGCTTCGCGCACTACAATTTGATTGCCCTCAAAAGTATCTAAATCAAAGGCGTGCATTGGTTGTCCAAAGTAAAGTAGAATATAATTTGTCACATCTACTACATTATTGATAGGACGAATCCCTGCATTCATAAGCAGATTTTGAAGCCATTGCGGACTTGGAGCAATGGTTACATTTTCCAAAATACGTGCTGCATAAAAAGGAGCCTTGTCCGTTTCAATCGCAACAGAAAGTTGTTCTCCAGCTTGCTCTTGTGTTTCCAACAACGGAAAATCTTTAAAATGAACCGACTTGTCGTAGATAGCTGCTACCTCATACGCTACTCCACGCATTGAAAGCGCATCTGCACGGTTCGGTGTGATAGAAAGCTCAATAATTTCATCATCCAAGTCAAGATAAGGAAAAACGGAATCCCCCGGTACAGCTTCTTCTGGCAAAATTTGAATACCATCGGAAAATTCTTTTGGAACAACCGAGTCCGAAATGCCTAATTCTCCAAGGGAACAAATCATTCCAAGGGATTCTAACCCACGGATTTTTCCCTTTTTAATCTTGTAATTATCTGCAATACGAGCTCCTGGAAGAGCTACCATAACCTTGATTCCTGCTCGTACATTTGGAGCGCCGCAAACGATTTGTCGAAGCGCTTCTTCCCCAACATTCACTTGACACACATGTAAGTGCGTCTCAGGAACCTCTTCACAGCTGACCACTTCACCAACTACAATTTTTGACAATCCCTCAGCAGGAGAGCTAACCCCTTCTACTTCAATCCCTGTCGTTGACATTTTTTCAGCTAATTCTTCACTCAGAACAGTTACGTCAACTAGTTCTTTTAACCATTTATAACTTACTAGCATAATTCATCTATATGAGTGCATAGAAATCTTTGAGAGCTACTGTTTCTGCTCAAAAATTTTGTCTCATATTACTTCCTTTCTTTTTGAGGCTGGGACAAGTGCCCAAGCCAAGTGCTTTTTCGCTTAATTTAATTCTTTCCGAATGAGCCAGTCAATATCAACCGTTTCACCAGTCGCATATTCATGCTCACTAAAACGTTTAAAACTATATTTAAAGTAAAAGTTTTGTGCCTTAAAATTCTTTTCCCAAACACCTAACCAAACCCAGAAAAAGCCACGTTTGACAGCTTCTTGCATAGCAAAATCAAACATTTCCTTGCCAAAACCCTGTCCTTGATGAGATTTCAAAACATAAATCCGATGAACCTCAAAAGCATTCTCCATTGAGTGCTCTGCCTCTACGGGCTCAGTCTGTGCTTGCCCCCAGTTAAATTTGAGCAAACCAACAATCTTTTCTTTCTCATCTAGTGCAAAATAAGTCTCCGACTCTACTTGCGCCAAATCCTTCTGAATCTGCTCAAGGGAGAGTTCATGGGTAAAATAATCTTGCATATCTTCCGCTTTGATATAAGGGCCGAAAGTTTCTTGATAGGTTTGCACTTCCAGTTCTCGTAGAACTTCAGCCTGTTCTTCTTTTACTTTTACTAACATAGCATTTATTTAAATTGTTCTGAAAAACGAACATCACCTTGATAGAAGCCACGAATGTCATTGATACCGTAGCGCAACATAGCCACCCGTTCTTGACCCAGCCCAAAAGCAAAACCAGAATAAACATCAGCATCAATGCCACTCATTTCAAGGACGCGTGGGTGTACCATTCCAGCTCCCATAATTTCAATCCAGCCAGTCTTTTTGCAGACATTGCATCCTTGCCCACCGCATTTAAAGCAAGAAACATCCACCTCAACAGACGGCTCTGTAAATGGGAAATAAGACGGACGCAGACGAATACTGCGGTCTTCTCCAAACATTTTTTGCACAATGAGCTGCAATGTTCCTTGAAGGTCTGCCATAGAAATATTTTTCCCGACAACCAAACCTTCAATTTGATGAAATTGATGAGAATGCGTCGCATCGTCCGTATCCCGTCGGAACACACGCCCTGGCGAAATCATCTTCAAAGGTCCTTTAGAAAAATCATGTGCATCCATCGCTCGAGCTTGAACCGGACTAGTGTGAGTCCGCAGTAAAATTTCTTCTGTAATGTAGAAAGTATCCTGCATATCACGCGCGGGGTGGTCTTTTGGTAAATTCATCCGCTCAAAGTTGTAATAGTCTGTTTCGACTTCAAAACCATCTACGACTTGATAGCCCATGCCGATAAAAATATCTTCAATTTCTTCACTTGTTTGGCTAAGAACATGACGATTCCCAGCAGGAATTTTCCGACCAGGAAGGGTGACATCTACTGACTCATTCGCCAACTGATTGGTAATTTTTTGCTCTTCTAATAGCTTTGCAGATTCTTCAAAAGCAGCAGTCAAAATATCACGCACTTCATTGACATGCTTCCCGATAATCGGACGCATATCGGCAGAGACGTCTTTCATTCCTTTTAAAATCTCTGTTAAAGAGCCTTTTTTCCCAAGAACAGAAACTCGTAGATTTTGCATTTCTTTTTCATTTTCAGTCGAGATTTTTTTCAACGACGCCAGAGTTTCTTCTCTAAGCTTATTTAATTGTTCTTCAATGGTTGACATAATTCCTCCAAATATAAAGACCGCATGCCAAACTCCATAAGCGGAGCGTTGACACGCGGTACCATCCGTTTTTATCTGGTTTCCCAGACCTTAATTCTCAATCCTATTGCAAGTGAATTCACCTAGTTTTCATCTAAAGAGCTCTCAGTCTCTGGCTCTTCTCCCTGTCAAACTTCCCCTAAGCTACTAGTCTTGCGGATTCTTATTTAATTAGTTGATATTATACCAAATTTTATAGGACTTGTAAATAGACCTTGTTTAAAAATGCGATCATACTCGACACACATTATAAACAGTAGTCAATTCTATACTAACTCGCTCAAGTATTCATAGCGCTCATATTTCTCCAAAAGTAAATCGTTTTTGCTATCCAACTCTTTTTGGAGTTCAGCGAGCCGACCGAAGTCCGAAGCATATTCCTGCATTTCCCGCTCAATAGCTGCAATGTCCTCCTCAAGCTTCTCTATATCTCCCTCAATAGACTCCCACTCCTGTTTTTCAAAGTAGCTTAAGCGCTTCTTTTCCTCTCGCACTTTTGCTACTTTTTCCTTTTCCGACTTTTGGTAAATGGCAGAGCTCTCTAGCTCAAACGCCTTTTCATCCAGATAATCAGTATAATTACCGAAATATTCTCTGATAGTTCCCTCTTCAAAGGCTAAAATCTTATCTGCTACTTTATCAAGGAAATACCGATCGTGACTAACAGTCATAACTGGGCAGGCAAAGCTTTGCAAAAAGTTTTCCAGCACCGTTAATGTCGCAATATCTAAGTCATTAGTCGGCTCATCCAACAGCAAAACATTCGGCTTTTCCAACAATAACTTGAGAAGATAGAGCCGCTTTTTCTCTCCTCCGGATAATTTTTCAATCAAAGTTCCATGAGTGGAACGAGGAAAGAGAAATTGTTCCAAGAGTTCGGCAATTGATGTCGTCCCCGCAGATGTCTTAACTTCTTCTGCGACCTCCTGCAAGAAATTGATAACGCGTTTGGACTCATCCAACCCTTCAATTTGCTGTGAGAAATAAGCCACACGAACTGTCTCACCAATGGTCAGTTGACCAGATTGAGGTGCTAATTTCCCAGCAATTAGATTGAGCAAGGTGGATTTTCCAACACCATTATCCCCCACAATCCCAATCCGATCTTTATTTTGAACTAACAAATTGAAATGAGAAAGAATCTTCTTGTCACCATAAGCAAAGCCCACATCTTTAAATTCAATCACTTTCTTCCCAATACGACTGGTCTCGAAATTCATTTCTAAGTCTTTCTGAGTCGCTTGATCAGACAAATCCTTTTTCAAATCTTGAAAACGATTGATTCGAGCTTGCTGCTTGGTTGCTCTAGCCTGTGGCTGGCGATGCATCCAGGACAATTCCTGCTTATAAAGCTGTTGTTTTTTATGGAGAAGGGCAGCATCTCGCTCGTCTTGTTCTGCTTTCAAACGGACGTAATCTTGATAATTTCCTTGATATTCAAGCAAATCTCCGCTGTCCAATTCAAAAATTCGCATCGAAACATGGTCTAGAAAATAGCGGTCATGGGTAATGAAGAGAACCGTTTTTTTGGAATTCTTCAAAAAATTCGTCAGCCATTCGATACTAGCAATATCCAAATGGTTAGTTGGTTCATCAAGGAGCAATAAGTCATCGTCTCCTAACAAGACTTGCGCTAATTGCACGCGACGTCGCAAACCACCTGACAGGTCGCCGACCTTAGCAGATAAGTCGGTCAAACCTAGCTTCGACAAAACCGTCTTAACTTGACTTTCAATTTCCCATGCTTGAAGAGCATCCATTTCAGCCATAATCTTCTCTAAACGAGATTGATTGCTTTCATCATAGTTAGACAGCAATAACTCATACTCACGAATGAGCTGCATTTCTCGCAAATTGCTTGATAAAACCGTATCTAGTACCGTTTTGTCGTCATCAAAGTGCGGTTCTTGGGTTAAGTAGCCAATCTTATAGCCCGATTTAGCTGAAAAAGGATTAACGTCCCCATCAAATCCAGATTTTCCAGACAGAACATTCAAAAGAGTCGTTTTTCCAGTTCCATTAACCCCAATCAAGCCAACCCGATCCAAACCATGAATAATAAAGGAAATGTTTTTAAAAACAGTCTTATCTCCCACCGTTTTAGTCAACTTTTCAACAATAAAGTCACTCATCTTCTCTCCTCTACAAAAGCTAAGATAGCTTCAAGACGGTTGTCCAAGGCACCATTCACAATAGCCGCCTCAATCTCAGTCAAGAGCTGTCCTAAAGCAGGACTCGGCTTAAAGCCAAATTCTTTGATTAACAGACCGCCATTGACGACAATTTCATGTTTATCATGAATCGTTAGTGAATCATAAGTAGAATGAATCTTTTCAAAATCAACAGCTAATCCCTGTGCTTGACGAATTTCTTCTGCTTGTATCATCAGTTCCAGTTCAAAACGATAGCATTCTTCCTTATCCAGAAAATGCCTTTTGCGAATATTATAAATCGTGACAATTTGCTCTATGCGCTTTTGAAATTCATTTGAAGTTTTCCAATGCCTGAGGAATTTTTTAACATTTTTTACTTGAAGAGTCATTAAAAGAGTAGCCCAAGCTTGCTCTGAACTCGTAAATTGAAAATCTGCTTTAACATCAAACATCGTTTCCAACTGAGATTGGCTGCTGCGCATGTCAGGCAAATAGTCTGTTGCACCACTGGCAAGCAGACTTTTCAATCCTTTACGCCAATAAGACGCTGTCAGTAATTTGTCAAATTCAATAAAAATCCGCTCTACAGAAATTTTTTCTAATAACGGAGCACACAGTTTCATAGCATTACATGTGTCTGTATCTAATGAAAAGCCTAAGGAAGCCTGAAAACGAAATCCTCGCATAATGCGCAAAGCGTCTTCGTTGAAACGTTCCGAAGGTATTCCTACAGCACGTAAGATCTGATTTTCTAAATCAGCCAACCCTTCAAATAAATCAATCACATTCCCTGCTTCATCCAAAGCCAAAGCATTGATCGTGAAATCGCGCCGTTTTAAATCTTCTTCGAGAGAACGAACAAACGTGACATTGCTCGGTCTGCGATAATCTACATAGATATCCTCTGTCCGAAAAGTCGTCACTTCGTATTCATGATTATCTTCTAAGACTAAAACTGTCCCATGCTCAATACCGACATCAATCGTTCGCTCAAAAATACGTTTGGTTTCTTCTGGATAACTAGAACTCGCAATATCCACATCATGAATCGGTCGATTCAATAAAGCATCGCGGACTGAACCACCGACAAAGTACGCCTCAAAACCGGCATTCTTAATCTTCTTTAATACTGGTAAAGCCTCCTGAAATTCAGAAGGCAGATTTTTTAATCTCATAACAAATATTCCAATCCGTAGACAAGCTCTTTTTTCTTGACCACTTCCTTAATACCTAAATTCACCCCCGTCATGAAAGACTTACGATCGTACGAATCATGACGAAGTGTCAGTCCTTCACCTTGACCGCCAAAGATTACTTCTTGATGAGCCACCAATCCTGGTAAACGAACCGAATGAATGCGCATGCCGTCCATTTCTGCACCACGTGCTCCTTGTAATAACTCTTTTTCGTCCATTGCACCTTGATGCTTCTTGGGGCGAACCTTGCTGATCAATTCAGCTGTTTTAATCGCTGTGCCACTCGGCGCATCCTTTTTCTGATCATGATGTAATTCAATGATTTCCACATCTGGAAAATATTTAGCTGCTTGCGTTGCAAATTGCATCAAAAGAACCGCTCCCACAGCAAAATTAGGAGCAATCAAGCCTCCTAGCTCTTTTTGACGAGAAAACTCAACTAAGTCTTTGATTTCATCCGATGTAAATCCAGTCGTTCCGACCACAGGTGCAAAACCATGCTCTAATGCAAAACGAGTATTTTCATACGCCACTTTAGGAGTTGTAAAATCAACCCATACATCCGCTTCTATGCCACTCAAATCTTCTTTCTGATTAAAAACGGGAACACCAGCTACTTCTTTTTCTGGAGTAAGTGGGTCAAGCAATCCAACGAGCTCTAATGCAGGATCTTCTGTCACCATGTTATAAGCAGCTTGTCCCATTTTTCCTTTGAAACCAGCAATAATAACCTTTATACTCATGGAATCCTCCTTAAATAATCGGAATATAGGCTAAGGCAATACTTCCAGCACCCAAGTGAGTTCCAATCACACTACCAAATGTCGCAATCGGAATCTCTCCAGAAACACTATCTTCTAACAATAATTGATGTAAATGTTCTGCTTTTTCCAGTGCATTTCCATGAATAATCATCACTTGGTAATTTCCTTGTGCAGTTTGCTCTTTGACAATCTCAATCAGGCGTTTCGTAGCTTTTTTCTCGGTACGAATCTTTTCATAAACCTCAATGACGCCCTCGTCATTAAAGTAAAGAATTGGTTTGATACTGAGCAAGTTTCCCAGAATTGCAGCGCCATTCGACAAACGACCGCCTTTCACCAAATGATTTAAGTCATCTACCATGATGAAGCCACCAATTCCCTTGATTTGAACGTCAAGATTGCTCAGAATTTGCTCAAACGCTAACCCTTGTTCAGCCCAGTTTAAAATATGCTCCACCATCATTCCAAGCGGCGCACTTGTGATTTTTGAATCTGGAAAAGCAATTTCTAAACTTGGAAATTCATCTTTCAAATACTGGATATTTTGATAAAAGCCAGAAATGCCGCTCGATAAAAACAGACCAATAACATGAGTATAACCTTGCCCTTCTACTAAAGACAGAGTGTTCACTAAGCTGGCGATACTCGGTTGGCTAGTCTTTGGTAATTCACTAGAGGCTGCCATTTTTTGATAAAATTCGCTAGCAGAAAGATTCTTTCCTTCGATGTACTCAACCCCGTCAATACTAACGGGAATATCTAAGATAAATAAATGCTCATTTTCGATGACTTTGCTATCCAAATATGCTGACGAATCAGTAATTACGGCTAATTTCATGCATTAAAACTCCAAATTGATACCTGGTAAATCCAAGGCGATTTCTGTTACTTCATAGGTCAAACGATTTAATATGGACAAACTTGGACGAGCAAGTTGTTCTACTTCGTCCTGCTCAAATTCACTTAGCTCATTGACAATTTGTCCCATGATATGGTTGACTTGTGAGATTGTTCCACTAATTACAAAAGCATCAAAGACAATCATAAAGTTCACAATTACAACGATAGAAGTTACTTGTCCTTCTTGATCTTGATTTAACAATTGAAAATTGACATCCACTTTTGTTTCTGGGGTTCCGTTTTCTTTTTCCCACTCTAAATTACGTGCGTCATAGTGATATTGACTGACAAATTCTTTTTCGCGTTGTAATTCCATTTCATTTCTCCTCAAAATATGCGTTATTAAAATTATAACATATTTTCCAGCGCCTGACTAATTTTATCAGTATGAAAATCATCTCCTTTCAATGTTTCTTTTAGATTAAAAAAGGAGCTAGAGAATTTTTCTCCAACTCCTAGAACGATGAAACTCATCATTATTTATTCAATGGTTTGCGAAGCGCTCCGAATAACACACCACTTACAATTGCGCCAATCAAGATGAAGATGATATAGAGAAGAGCATTTGAAGTAAGTGCAATAACGAAGATACCTCCGTGTGGTGCCATGAGTTTAATACCAGCCATGCCGACAAGTGCGCCTGCTAAGGCTGAACCAACCATAAAGCTTGGAATGGCACGGGCAGGGTCAGCAGCACCAAATGGAATAGCACCTTCAGTAATGAAGGATAGTCCCATAACAATGTTTGTCAAGCCTGAATTGCGTTCCTCTTCGGTAAATTTATCTTTGAATAAAAGCGTTGCAACAAAGACTGCTAGAGGAGGAACCATACCACCAGCCATAACCGCTGCCATTACAACTGTACCACCTGTTGAAACAGTTGCTGCAAGAGTTCCTGTACCAAAGATATAAGCCGCTTTGTTGAAGGGACCGCCCATATCAATAGCCATCATACCACCTACAACGAGTCCAAGGAGGACAGCTGAACTACCAGATAAGCCTTCTAGGAAACTATTCAAGCCAGTATTGATAGCGGCCATTGGAATATTCACCAACAACATCAAGAAGCCAGTTAGCAAGGTTCCCAACAGTGGATAAAGTAGAATGGACTTGATACCCTCAAGCGACTTTGGAAGACAACTCAAGGCTTTTTTAAGGAAGTTTACAACGTAACCTGCAAGGAAACCACCCACTAGGGCTCCAAGGAAACCAGAAGGTACACCAGCAAGTGCAAGAGTAGCTTTCCCACCTTCTGCAAATGGAATTTTACCAAAAGCAAGACCTGCGGAAGCCATACTACCTGCTACAAAACCTGGCGCTAAACCTGGTTTTTCAGCAATAGAATAAGCGATATAACCAGCAAGTACAGGAAGCATAAAGCCAAAGGCCAAGCCACCAATATTCTTAAACATAGCTGCCAACTCATGATAAGTACCGAGATTTGCCAATTGATCTTTTGGTACTCCCATTGCTTGGTCAATCAAGAATGCCACCGCAATCATGATACCACCGCCAATAACGAATGGAAGCATTTGACTAACACCACTCATTAAGTGTTTGTAGAAACCGCCTGCTGCATTCGCTGAAGAGGACGCAGCTGCTTTATTGGCTGCATGATATACTTCTGCTTTTCCTGACAATGCCAAGTTAATCAACTCATCTGTCTTACGAATACCGTCAGCAACTGGGCGGTTAATCAATGGCTTGCCGTCAAATCGATCCATTTCCACAGCTTTATCAGCCGCAATAATAACCGCTTTTGCTTTTTGAATATCTTCTGCGGTCAGTTTGTTTCCGATACCACTAGCACCGTTGGTCTCAACCTTGATACCAACTCCCATTTCAGCCGCTACCTTTTGAAGAGCTTCTTGCGCCATATAAGTATGTGCAATTCCCGTTGTACATGCTGTTACCGCAACAAGGAAATCACCATCTTTGGTTGCCGGTGCTACCGTTGTAGGTTCTGCTGCTTTTTCAGACGCTTGGTCAAATAATGCAATCACTTCATCTGGCGAAGTTACTTGACGAAGTTTGTCTGCAAATCCATCTTTCATCAGGTACTGTGACAATTCTGCAAGTGCAGCCAAGTGAGTATCGTTCGCTCCTTCTGGTGCAGCAATCATGAAAAACAAATCTGTCGGTTGCCCGTCTAAACTTTCATAATCCACACCTTTGTTTGATTTTGCAAAAAGAACGGTTGCTTCTTTGACTGCCGCATTTTTACTGTGTGGCATGGCAATCCCGTCGCCCAAGCCTGTTGACGTTAAAGCTTCACGAGCCAAGATTCCTTCTTTGAATGTTTCAAAATCTGTCACATAACCGTGGTCAACTAAACTGTGAATCATTTCATCAATAGCAGCTGTTTTTTCAGTTGCTTGTAAATCAAGCAACATCACATCTTTTCTCAGTAAATCCTGAATTTTCATATTTTTTCTACCTCTACTTTTTCATATGTTTCGTTAATAAAAGCGGCTGTTGCCAAATCATCAGAGAAAGTCGTTGCCGTTCCGCAAGCCACTCCCCATTTGAAGGCTTCAACAGCATTTCCTGAACGAACAAATTCGCCAGTAAAGCCTGCAACCATTGAGTCACCAGCTCCAACAGAATTTTTCACGATTCCCTTGATTGGTTTTGCAAAATAAGCTCCGTCCTTTGTTACCAAAAGCGCTCCATCACCTGCCATAGAAATAATGACATGTTGCGCACCTTTGGCTAGAATTTCACGAGCATATTTCTCAATCTCATCCAGCTTTTCCAGCTTCACTCTGAAAATATCACCAAGTTCATGGTTATTCGGCTTAACCAATAATGGCTGAAACTCTAGTGAATCAATAAGTGTTTGTCCCTCGAAATCACAAACGACTTGTGCTCCAGTTTGCCTCGTCAGACTAATTAACTCTTTATAGACGACATTGCCTAGATTTTTATTGCTTGACCCTGCGAAGACAACTGTATCTTTCTCTGAAAGCCCTGAAAGAATATCTTTTAAGGCTGCCAATTGCTCTGGTGAGACAGTCGGACCCGTTCCATTGATTTCTGTCTCAGCGTCTGCTTTAATCTTAACGTTGATACGCGTATCCTCTGACACTTGGACAAATTTAGTCGCAATCGCTTCATTTTCCAAGGTATCAGTAATAAATTTTCCAGTAAAGCCACCGATAAAGCCAGTCGCTGTATTGTCAATTCCCAAACGTTTGAGCACACGACTGACGTTGATGCCTTTTCCACCAGCAAATTTATCATCGCTCTCCATACGATTCACGCTTCCAACATTGACCTTATCCAAACGGACAATATAGTCAATAGAAGGGTTAAGCGTAACAGTATAAATCATACTTCAATAACCTCCGTTTTTTCTTTTATCTTTTCCAATTGCTCATTGGCGCATGCACTCGTAATAATGCTAGCACGTTTGATAGGGGCGACTTTCACGAAAGAGGAATGACCGATTTTTGAAGCATCAGCTAAGATGTAGGTCTGCTTGGCGTTTTCAAGAATCGCTCGTTTGACTGCTCCTTCTTCCATATCAGGCGTTGTATAGAAATTTTCATCAATTCCATTCATACCAATAAAGGCTTTGTTGAAATTCAACTGACCAATTTGATTCAAAGCAACACCACCAATACTAGCATCTGTTGAGCTTTTGACAACTCCTCCGATAATAACCGTTGGAATGTTTTTCTCAACTAACTTTGTAGCATGGTGAATGGAGTTGGTCACAACCGTCATATGTTTGCTTGAAAGCTCATTGATTAACAATTCATTTGTCGTTCCAGCATCAATAAAAATAACATCCTGTTCTTGTATCAATTCCGCCGCTTTTTGAGCAATTCGTAATTTATCTTGAACGTTTTTGATAGATTTTTCTTGATTGCTTTCTTCCTCTTGAAGAAAATGAATGCTTTCTGCTCCACCGTGAATCCGGCGCAGTTTTCTTTCATCTTCCAATTCGTCTAGATCTCTACGGACTGTTGATTCAGACGTATTTAACAAACGAACTAAGCTATCCAGAGAAACAACTTGATGATGATTGATTTCCTCTAAAATTACCTGTTTGCGTTCTGATTTTAAGATAGACCTCACCTCTTCCTGC
Source organism: Streptococcus sp. HMSC034E12 (assembly GCF_001835915.1). Classification (NCBI taxonomy): domain Bacteria; kingdom Bacillati; phylum Bacillota; class Bacilli; order Lactobacillales; family Streptococcaceae; genus Streptococcus; species Streptococcus sp. HMSC034E12. The sequence goes on along the minus strand of NZ_KV826427.1, from coordinate 12,042 downwards.
AATCGTTTACAGATTTATTATACACCAATTCATTTCAAAGTCAAACATTTTCTTTCAAAAACTATCACTTTTTTAATAAAACAGCAAAATGCAATAAGAAAAGGCTGAAATTCGCATTCAACCTTTTCTTTTCTATACTGTTATACTGTCGCTTTGATTGCTGCTTCAACAGCTACTTTTTCTTTGTCAATCAAATCAATACGAGCGCAAATTTCTTTGATTCCCATACTAATGTTACGGCTAATTGCCAAATCAGATAATTGTGGTTCAAAGAAGGCTTTGTATTCTGCTAAACGTTCATACGTCTTAAAGGTACTTGCTGGATAAATGACAAATTTGTCAAAACTCATATCTCCACCAAGAGCTGCCTTAATCCAATCCCAATTGTCACGCGCCCAGGTCCAGACAATTCCTTGTGTGAAATCATGTTGTAAGAAAGTAAAATACCAACTCATTGCTAAATCCTGCGGTTTTACAACATCCTTATTTTTCCATTCTTCTAAAAGATGGGTGAGGGTTGTTTCGTCCTTGGTATAAGAAAGAGCCGAAGCCAATTGACGTTGGAAGTTACCGTCAACCGTTGTAATGTAGGTTGCTAGATATTGATCGGTCAATTCCTTTGTCTCATGGTGTTTGATTTGGTTAATCAAAATTTGCAAACGAGTGGCTGCTGGAAGTTTTTCCAAGTTTTCTTGATGCGCTTCAAAGATTTGGCTCGCTTTTTGGCTCGCTTGTTCATCATCAGCTGCAATCATATTTGCCACAACAATTTGACGTACCAATTCATCTTCATCTGTTTCACCGTCTTTCGCTTCAAAGCCAAGTCGGTCAAAGTTATCTTCATTCAGCTTAACGAGTAATTTTTTAAAGGCTGCCTCTGTTTCTGTCCCTTCGTCCACAAAAGTCTTCAAACCATTTAGAACAGCCTTCACAGCAGATACTACAAGATAAGATGTTTCATTGGTTAACTTTTCAACCACTGGAATCAAATCTGCAAATGAAACAAAACCAGCTTCCGCCACCAGACGACGTTCTTGTACTACTTGTAACTTACTTGTATTATCCAAGTCCGTAATAGTTGCTAAAATATTATCCAACAATTCCCCTTGATAATCAGTAATGTAATGCGCCGTATTTTCTGTATTGAAACGAAGTGCTCCTTCATTTTGCGCTGCCAGAGCTGCATAATTTGGAATCTCAAGCGCTTCGGTTTCTAAAGTATCTGGAATACCAGTCCAATTGCTATTCAATGGCACAACCCATAAACGGTCTTTTTCTTCTTTTTCTCCAACAAAGAATTGTTTTTGAGAAATTTTGAGAGTGTCATTTTCCACAACCGCTGTTAAAACTGGATAACCTGGTTGTTCTAACCACGAATCCATAAAGGCTGCCACATCACGTCCTGAAGCTGCACCGAGAGCATTCCACAAGTCACGACCAATCGTATTACTGTATTGGTGTTTAGCAAAATAAGTATTCAAACCTTTTGCAAAGGCTTCATCTCCTAACCAACGACGAAGCATGTGCATGAGACGACTTCCTTTAGCATAGACAATTGCTGGGTCAAACAAGGTATTGATTTCGTCTGGATGCTTTACTTCCACATGGACAGATTGAACACCGTCAGTCGCATCCCGTTTTAGAGCCAGAGGAACGCCACTTGTTTGGAAGTCCTCAAAAATGTTCCAAGTCGGCTCAATAGCGTTCACACAGACATATTCCATCATATTGGCAAAACTTTCATTGAGCCAAAGGTCATCCCACCATTTCATTGTAACCAAATTACCAAACCATTGGTGAGCCAATTCGTGAGCAATCACAAGAGCTACTTGCTGACGGCTTGTAACAGTTGAATTTTCATCTACTAAAAGATAAACTTCACGATAAGTGACCAAGCCCCAATTTTCCATAGCTCCTGCAGAAAAGTCTGGCAAAGCTACATGCAGAGATTGAGGAATCGGATATTTTACTCCGTAGTATTCTTCATAAAAATCAATAGAGCGAACTGCAATATCTAAAGCAAATTCCAAATTTGAAACATGGTGAGCTTTGGTAGAGTACACGCCGACCAAGGTACCATTCTTCGTTTTTGCTGTAACACCCTGTAAATCACCAGCCGCGAACGCCAAAAGATAAGACGACATGCGAGGAGTCGTTGCAAACTTCCAGATGCCAGTTGCTTTTCGATTTTCTACATCAACTTCTGGCATGTTTGAAAGTGCGATTTCTCCTGCTTCTTGGTCAAATTTCAAAGAAAGGTCAAATGTAGCTTTTGCTTCTGGCTCATCTACACTTGGAAAGGCTTCACGTGCAAAATGACTTTCAAATTGAGTAGAAAGAACTTCTTTTTTGACTCCATCAACAGTATAGTAAGAAGGATAAATCCCCGTCATATTATCTGTAATTTTACCTGTATAAGTCAGCGTTACTTCAACAACTCCTGCTTGACCAAGCTCAACGTAAACTGCTTCATTTTCATTATCTACAGAGAAAGGACGAGCTTCGCCAGCTACCTCAACGGACTGGATTGTCAAATCCTTCTGATGAAGAGAAATTTTTTCACCTTTTGCTTCTCCGCTAATGCTGACCTTACCTGTGAACGTTTTTTGCTCCCGATTCAAATCTAAAAAAATATCATAATGTTCTGGAACAAATGTTTCAATAAAATGTGCAACTGCTTGCATATATGTCTCCTTAATAATATAATCTGTAACTATTGTAACATAATTCACGTGTCCTAACACAATTTCTCTATCGTTTTCCTCATTTTGTGATAAAATAGAAATACGTTACTATTTTAAGGAGAAATCATGTCTGAATTTTTTGATATTACGATTGTTGGTGGGGGGCCTGTGGGTCTTTTTGCTGCTTTTTATGCTCACATGCGTCAAGCAAAAGTGAATTTGATTGATTCGCTGCCTCAGCTCGGTGGACAGCCAGCTATTCTCTATCCTGAAAAGAAAATTCTGGATGTTCCTGGTTTTACTAATCTAACAGGTGAGGAATTGATTGAGCGTTTGATTGATCAAGTAAAAACATTTGAAACAAGCATACATCTCAATGAGACTGTATTAGATATTGAAAAAAACGATGAATTATTTACCTTAACAACTAGCAATGGGAAGCACATTTCAAGAGCCATTTTGATTGCTATGGGAGGTGGTGCTTTTAAACCTCGCTCACTTGATTTGGACAATGTAGAACAATTTGAAAACATTCATTATCACGTTTCCAATATCAATCAATACGCTGGACAAAACATTGTGGTTCTAGGAGGTGGTGATTCTGCAGTAGATTGGGCACTTGCTTTTGATAAAATCGCTCCGACACATATCATCCATCGTCGAGACACCTTCCGTGCTTTAGAACACAGTGTCAATGAACTAAAAGCTTCTACTGTCACGATTAAAACACCATTTATCCCAAGTCAACTTATAGGTGAACGAAACAAACTCACTCATCTTGAAATCACTAAAGTGAAAAGCGATGAAACGGAGCTCTTGCCGCTTGATCAGCTTTTCGTCAATTATGGCTTTAAATCATCTGTTGGAAACTTAAAAAAATGGGGAATAGAACTCAATCGCCACAAGATTATCGTCAATAGCAAACAAGAAACTTCTGTCGCAGGTATCTATGCTGCTGGCGATTGCTGTAGCTATGACGGAAAGATTGATTTGATAGCCACAGGACTAGGCGAAGCTCCTACAGCTATCAACAACGCCATGAATTATATCTATCCCGACCAAAAAATACAGCCAAAACATTCGACCAGTCTTTAAAAAGCAAAAAGAAGCTGGGACAAAAGTCCGACCTCAAATATAAAAAGCGAACAAAACTAGTTTTCTGGTAATCAGAATTCTGCTTTGTTCGCTTTTCGCATTTAATTATAGATTTGAAGGGCTTAATAATTAAGATTTTTAAAAATTGAAATCTTTTTGTCCCAAACTCTTTTATATGTGCTTATTTCACACTATCCATTTTTTCTCGGCAAGCCTTTTCGATGAGGTCAAGTTTTTCAACACTTTCCTTTTCATCTTTACCAATTGAATAGATGTATAGTTTGATTTTAGGTTCGGTCCCTGACGGTCTGAGTGCATACCATGAACCATCTTTAAAGTAATATTTCAAACAGTTTTGTTTTGGAAAATCAAGGTAGCCATCTTTAAAGTCAATCACTTTTTCAAGTTCCATTGCTCCAATTGTTGTCAACGGATGTTCTCTAAATTCTTCCATCATTCGAGCGATTCTCTCTTGACCTTCTACACCTTCTAGCTCAAGCGAAACTTGTCTTTCATTATAGAAGCCAAACTCTGCATAAATATCATTTAAAACATCTAACAAAGTCTTACCTTGTTTTTTAAAGTAAGCAGCCATTTCTACAATCATCATAGAAGCACTGACAGCATCTTTGTCTCTGACAAAAGTTCCATAGCAAAAGCCAATACTTTCTTCATAACCGAACACATACGTTTTTTCTTTAGTACGATCATATTCGTTGGCTTTGCCACAAATATTTTTAAATCCAGTCAGGGTTTCTACTGTTTCAATACCATATTTCTTCGCAATCGCTCTAGATAAATCACCTGTAACAATAGATTTCACCATGACAGGATTTTCAGGTAAATTATTGAGAGCAGAACGTTGTGAGAAAATATAATAAGAAAGCAAAGCACCGATCTTATTTCCGTTTAAAAAGACATAATCACCGTTTGCATTTCTTACTTCCAGCGCAACACGATCGCAGTCTGGGTCATTAGCAATCAAAATATCACAATCATTTTCTTTTCCAAGTTTTTCAGAATAGGCAAATGCTTTTGGAAATTCTGGATTGGGATAACCAACTGTTGTAAAATCTGGATCAGGAAATTCTTGTTCCTTTACGACATAGATATTTTCAAATCCTCTTCTTTTCAGAATTTCTCTGACAGGAATATTTCCTGTACCATTCAAAGGCGTATAGCCAACCTTAATAGATTTATCAACATCTTCATTGATTGTTAAATTGAGAACTTCTTGGTAGTAATCTTCTTCGACAGATGCATCAATATAATTTGCAAGACCACTTTCCAAAGCTTCTTCAAAAGGAATAGATTTGATGTCTTCAAAGTTGACAATTTCATCCATGTGACCTGCAATTTGGCCTGCAATGTCATCTAAAATTTGTGACCCTTCTTCCCAATATGCTTTATAGCCATTGTATTCTTGTGGATTATGACTAGCTGTCACCATCACGCCAGCCTTACAGTGCAATTTTCTAATTGCATACGAGCACATTGGCGTAGGATGAATGCCATTGTAAATATAAGTTTTGATGCCATGAGCAGCCATGATGGAGCAGGTCAATTCAGCAAATTCTTTTGATTTATATCTGACATCATAGCTGATTGCAACGCCTCTTTTAATCGCTTCTTCACCATGGTCTTTCAAGGTTTCAGCCAATGCTTGGGCTGCTTTTCCCACCATGTATTTATTCATACGGTTGGTACCAGCACCCAATTTCCCACGAAGACCAGCGGTCCCAAACTCAAGACCCTTGTAGAATCGATCTTCGATTTCAGCTTCATCATCCTGAATAGACAGCAAATCAGCTTTTGTTTCTTCATCGAAGAAATCATTGTTTAGCCATTGTTCATAAACTTCTTTGTAGTTCATATAACGACTCCTTTTAATATATTATTTCTCAATAATTCCATTCTATACTACCTTTTCGTTTTTATCAATCCTTTTCCCAATTTTTCTTTAAAACGCTTGCAGTTTTTTGTTTAAAACAGTTATTTATATGTAAACCTCACAGATTTTATCTCTCTGTGGGTGATTGTTGATTAGGTAAATTTTAATCAATAAATTGAATATCATTCTCATCTAATGCAAAAATATCCTGATAAGCAACATCTAGCTTAGATAATAGATCAACAGACTTAACGTAATGCGCATGTAAAAACAAGACTGCAGGATGAACTTTCTCGAATTCATAGTCTGGTGCCTGCTAAAGCTTGATATCATGGTAGCAATATTACAGGAGACATATTAGAAACTACTTAACTTGTGCTAATTTGTCTTGATAATTTTCTTCAATAGCTTTAGCAATAAAATCTTTTTTTATTTTTGTAATAAATCTAATATCATTAAACAAGTGAAAAATAGTTGAAATATATCCCCCAATATCAACCTTTTTCACCAAATCTCCAGCTCCTCTCTTTACTGCAATAAGTACAATACCAGCATTTACCAAAGACGCTAAGTCTTTATTAACCTCCTGCAACAAGTTTTCCTTGGCAGTTAAGGTCACAAAGTTCTTTTCCTGATTAAAGGTCACCTCATAGTTTCCGTTCTCCACTTGTGTTTTTTCCTTATCAAACACATAGCCTGCTGGAAGGTAGTCTTCGAAAGTAAGGCTTGTTGTTTTGGCACGATTGGAAGAAAAAGCGTCTACTGTCAGTGGGTAAATAACAGTTGAAGCCTTTGCGACTGTTTTGCCATGAAGATTAGTTTGGTCTGTATTCACCACTTTTTTCATAATTTCGGGCGTTGTTGTCAGACGGTAGTCATGGTAGTGAACCATTGGCACTTGTGGTGCTTTGGGCAAGGGTTTTGAAGTAGGAATTTTCGGCAAAGTGACCTTTGTTAAGGTCAAGCTAGGTTGTGTCACTTTCTCTAGTGGTTTCTCTTTAAAAGTCACATGTGGTTCAGGCGTAAACGTCTTTGGTGTGAAAGTTTTTTGCACCACCTTAATCGGATCAGGTACGGGATCCAGTTTTGGGGTCACATATGGTTTGGGACGATACGGTTTAACAGTCCGTGCGACGGGCAAAGTATTTAAAGCAAACCAATAGGTCTTTCCACCCACCTGCATCGGCATGTCTCCCTGCCCAAAAATCACTGTATAGGTATTCCCTGATGTGACGGTTGAGACAATCGCACCTTTATAGGCATAGCGGCTAGAAGTCGTATCCCATTCCTCTGACAACTTCAAATCACTGGCACGGTTGGAACCTAGTGAACGAGCCAAACCTTCATTTGTCACTTGAATCGTCGAGCCATTGATAGGAACAAATTTACCAGACGAATTCTTCACATATTCCAGACCGATATCATTATGATTCAGTGAGGAGTGAGTAAAGACACCTGGTTTTTCCTTAGTGAAAGCTACTTGCGTTCCGTCTTCCAAAAAATACTTGGCTTTGACACGGAACTCCATCTTATCGGTTCTCCAATTTCCTGTTCCATCATTTCGGTAAGCAATAAAACCTTCTGTTGGATCGTTTGGCACGACTAACTGCACTGCATTGGTGCCCGTTGGTGAAACAAGATTAGTAATATCATAAGTGATACGACTAATCCTCTTCCCATCAAATCGGGCATTTTGTAAGTTTTGATAAGTGAAGCTTAAGGTTTCACCTGTCTTAAAAGAGTCATATACAAAGAAGCCTGTGGAATCTAAGATATTATAATAGCCTCCAAGCATAGCATTGCCTTTCGCAATAATACGGTCTGGATTGCGGGTATTCGCTCCATGTTTAGCTTGTGGTTCCCCATTATTCAAGTTTAAAGCTTGAGCAAGGGCTTCTGAAACATACCCCTCTTCTCCTTTGGAAATCTCTGCTAAGTCACGCTTGTAGCGGTTCATTTCTTTTGCATTATAAGCATCAATGGCTTCATTTTCTTTCTTTGCGGCTTCTTCTTTTTCCTTGTTGCGTTTGGTGATAGCTGCAATTTCATCCGCACGATCTGTGGCCAATTTCTGTTGGTTGTTATTGTACTCATCAACAGCAGCTTTACCCGCTTTGTTTTCATCATCAATCGCTTTTTGTCCAGCTTGATTGCGTTTGTCAATCGCTTCATTATCAGTCTTTGCCTTAGCTAGACCTGTTTCATTTTCCTTTTGAGTAGCCAGATTCTTTGCGACAATGACATCTGCGGCTTTTTTCTTGGTCACATATTCTGAAAGATTATCCTTATTTATCTGATCAATAGTAGCTACTGAAAACATGTAATCCCGATAGCCTGGAACAGTTGAGCCATCTCCTGACGATACAGTTTGAGTCGTTACGGTCACATCAGCAAATTTATCTTGAGTCTTCACTTCTGAAACCTTGGTATCAACAGAACTGTTTAAGCCATTTCCTGCTTGAGTCGCTTCTTTGTGACTGGCCTCTAACGCAGCATTCCCTTTTTCAGCACGTGTTTTATCCTGTTCATGGGTTGCTTTATCAGCTTTATAGGTATCTGTTATCTGAGTGATTTCCTCAGCTTGTTTAGCAACATCGGCTTCAGCTTTAGCTAATTGTTGGTTAGTCTCACTAGCTGATGTCGTGTTGCCCAAATCCATTGGCTGCTCTTGAACAGTCTTGACACCTTCTGCTTTCGCTTGATTAACAGCTTGGGTTACCGTGTCATGAGGAACGGTTACAGTAATCGCACCGTCTGTATGACCAGTTGAAGCAAGACTATTCGTCTGTTGGGCAACTGGTGCTGGCTGTGCTTGAGGCAAATTGGTGGCAGGATTTTCCGTTCGTTGAATGATGTTATCCTGTGGTGCCGTTACTTCGTCAGCCTGCGCCACTGCACCACCCCATGCAACAATAGCTGTGACCATGGTTCCAATAGCTACCGAACAAAGCGTACGATACTTCTTACTTTTACGAAAGACATGCTTCTCTGCTTTTTCCTGATTCACTAAAAAGTGATGATGACATTGTTTTGTCATAACTAATCCTTCTTTTCTTTTGATAAGTAGCAACAAACTGTCGCTCTTTCCCCATCATAAAAAAGAAGGCTTGATTTTGGTATCACATCAAGTAAGAGAATAGTAAACTGTATAGATAACATCTAAAAATGTTGCTTTTGTACTGTAAAAATGGTAAAATTGCGGTACAAAAGCAACAAAGAGAGGGAGAAATATGTCTAAAAAAGAATTGTTACTTGAGTACTTAGACAATCATAACGGCATGATTACTTATAGAGATTGTAAAAAATTAGGTATTCCAACCATTTATCTAACTAGACTAGAAAACGAAGGGGTTATCTTTAGGGTCGAAAAAGGTATCTATCTATCCTCTAGTGGAGGTTATGATGAATACTATTTCTTTCAGTATCGTTACCCCAGAACTGTTTTTTCTCATATCTCTGCTCTTTATCTACAAGGACTTACAGATGAAATTCCTCAATATTTTGAAGTAACAGTCCCAAGGGACTACCGTTTTAGGAATACACCATTAAATTTAAATATCCACACTGTTTCTAAAGACATTGTCAACTTCGGGGTCACCAGTGTAAAAACTCCAATGGGAAACACCGTTAACGTTTATAATTTTGAACGTGTTCTGTGTGATTTTATCCTTAATCGAAATAACATTGATGCTGAGCTCTTTGTCAAAACACTTCAAACTTATAGTAACTTCCCTAAAAGAAATCTCGCAAAGCTCTATAAATATGCTCAAAAACTAAATATCTTAGATGAAGTTAAACGAACCTTGGAGGTACTACTATGAATAAAGCAAAATTAACAGCACTCTGCCATAAAATATCGAAGAATACTGGATTAACCTTTAATTCCGTCATGACCTATTACTTTCTTGAAGCTATTCTGAAAAAATTAAGTCAGAGTTCTTATTCGAATCACTATATTTTCAAAGGTGGATTCCTACTTTCAAACGTCATTGGGGTCGAATCTCGCAGCACTGTTGATATTGACTTCCTGTTTCATAAACAAACTTTATCAGAAGAAAATATTCAACAACAACTTGAAGAAATTTTAACTGAAGCGAAAGATGGTATTCAATTTTCAATTCAATCCATAACAGCTATTAAGGAAAGCGATGATTATGGTGGTTATCGAGCAACCATTTTATGTCAACTAGAAAATATTAAACAAATTATCCATTTAGATATTGCGACTGGAGACATTGTCACACCTTACCCTGTTACCTATGACTATAAAGCCATTTTTGATGATGGCAATTTTCCAATCATTGCTTATACGATTGAAACAATCTTAGCTGAAAAACTCCAAACCATTTATTCACGAAATTTCTTGAACAGTCGCAGCAAAGATTTTTACGATGTCTATATCCTTTCAAAGCTAAAGAAAGATGACATTGATTTTTCACAATTAAAAATTGCTTGTGAAAGAACCTTTTCCTATCGTGAAACTGAACTCGATTTCAATAAAATCATTGAACTACTGGAGAGATTCAAATCTGACTCTATTCAACAGCAACAATGGCAAAATTATTCAAAAAAATATAGCTATACAAAAGACATTCTATTCACAGATATACTTAATGAGATTATCAGCCTCTTGATAGCTCTCAATTCTAATCATAACGTTTAAGTCGTGACTGAAAGACTTTAAAGCTAGCAGCTGACCTTGCCATAAAAAAAAACAAAAAGAATATGCTAACATTTTTATACTTTGTTAGCATATCCTTTTTATTTCGTTGTGTAGGCAAAACTGATAGTACTATCCACTCCTGATAATTTACGGAAGGTATAGTTGGGATTGCCGTTATAGTTGGTCTCTGAGATAAGAAATGACCCATCTGGGTAAACTTTTTCAACGAAGGCCACATGCCCGTACTGTCCACCCGCAAAGGAGACAATCGCTCCTGCTTTAGGGATGGTTCCTGTTTCACCACCGAGACTAGCCGCAGTTCGTACCCAATCTTGACCATTGCCCATGGTATTGATAATCGGAATTTTCTCACCATTTCTGCCTTTGAGTTTTAAGCCTAATTGGTTAATCCGTGCAGCTACTCCCCATGTACATTGACCGTAGGCATAGCCCATACCATCACCACCACCTGGGATAGAGTTGTCATAGAAGTCACCACGAACAGCTTCCAAAGCTTTTGGATCACTTTGGGCAGTCCCACCATTTGGCTGACTAAACCCTTTTTCGATTTGGTAATACCACTCAGTTGCTCTGGTTTGGCGCTCTAAGAGCTTATCTCCGCTATTTCCTTCCCAATAAATGAGAAAGAGTTGAGCAAGGTTTGCTGGACTTCCTGAATGTTTGAAGAAGTCCTTTAACCAGTTGGTGTAATAAGGACTATCGCCATGCAACATGAAGTCCAGTTGTAAGCCTAAGTCATACCACTTCTGATTCTTTCGTTTAGCATATTCTAACAAAAGTGTGTGACGGCGTGACCCATCAGCGGTGTCTGTCCACTGTCCCAATCCTAGTCCACGTCTCAAGATATTAGGGTAATGACCGTTATAAATAGCTTGGCCACCCAGAGACAGCCACCCCTCATCATCCCAAGAGTTTTCTCTTGCCCCAACTGGAAGAGATAGGTAGTCGCCTTCAGCTCGTTTGGGATTGATAGAGGATTCTACCGACCAGTTTCCTAAAATAGCTGCGATGGCTTGATTGGTTGCTCCTTGACTTTTCAGGTACTCATAGATCGCTTTCACTCTCGCAAACTCATCTCCGCCAAACTGACCAATGGCTGGTATAATAGTGGTTTGAAGCTGAATCACTTTAGGAAAGTAAAAGGCTGGATTGACATAAACCAACTTGTCCGTGTCATCGTCCACCTTTTGATAGGTGACTTTTAGCCCCGTACCATCTTTAGTTTGGCCAATATCCTCTCCTGCTAGGACTCGCTGACCAGCCGTCACTCGACCAGTATGAACATTATAAGGCTCTTTGTCAACTGTAGTGGGTAGATGAAAAGCTAAGATCTAGAAAGGCCAAATTTCGTCCTTTCTTTTTTGATATTTAGGGCGATAAAAATTCGTTTTTTGAAGTTTTCAAAGTTCCGAAAACCAAATGCATTGCGCTTGATAAGTTTGATGAGATTATTAGTGGCTTCCAATTTTGCGTTGGAATAGGGTAGTTGAAGGGCGTTGACGATTTTCTCTTTATCCTTGAGGGAAGGTTTTAAAGACAGTCTGAAAAAGAGGATGAACCAGCTTAAGATTGTCCTCAATAAGTCCGAAAAATTTCTCTGGTTCCTTATTCTGGAAGTGAAAAAGCAAGAGATGATAGAGATTGTAGTGGTGTTTCAAGTCTTCTGAATAGCTCAAAAGCTTGTCTAG
>NZ_KV826426.1:0-48989 GCF_001835915.1 Streptococcus sp. HMSC034E12 | reverse complement strand
GTTTGATCTAAGTGGTAAGAGTTTGTAGAATTAGAAAAAAATCAATATTTATAGTATTAAAGTAACTTAGAGAGTTGATTATTCAACTCTCTTTTTGTTTGTTTAAAACAAGTAGGAAAGGAGAAGTGTTGATGAAATATAAAAATCCCTTATTACTAGTTTTAAGAAATTAAGTCACCTTATTTCAGTATTGACTATCCAAATATTTATTAAAGTATGAATGAAGAGTGATAGCTATGGAAAAAAATATTTTTTATGAACAGTTGATAAAGAGTGAACCATTAGGCTTCATTGACCCGTTCGCTGATTTAGGAGAATTTGATCGATTTCAGCTAAAGTTCAAAAGTCCAGTAAGAGAATTAGTAAATAAGTATTCAGGTGAACGCTATAGCTCACAATGGCAAAAGAAAATAGAAGAGATGAGAAGCCTCTACATTCAATATCAGATAAGTATTAGAGCAGATGATACAGAAAATACTTTTGAAACAAAAGTTAGAAAGCAATCTGATAAAGAGAGTTTTGAAGAAGATGTTATAACATACCTTAAATTGGGCTTTCGTTTTGCAGAAATCGAAAAAAAGATGAATCGTTCAAATAAGCGATTGCGTAATCAATGGAAACGTAGTCAATATGTAGAGACTCATCCTGCAGTAATCTATAATAAGCAAGATTTACAAGCTGGTTATGCAAAGTCAAAAAATTATTTATCAGGAAGTATAAAACTGAAAGGATAATTATGCAACTAGAGACAATTTATCATCTCATCTTAAAAAATGGGATTAGAAATTATAAGTTTAAGAACAGTCAATTAAGACCTAAAACTTCTCCTGAAGAAGAGAATAAAGGTTCTATTTTTGGCTATCGTTCTAAAGATGATATGGTTCATGCTACTGGAGTCGTTTTAACCTCGTTAGAAGCGATTCTAGAGAATCGAGATAGATTTACTCATTGGACACCAAATGTTTATCGATATGGAGCTTATAGTGACAAAAAACGACGAATTACACGAGGACACAATGAAGAGAATCTTAGACAAATTAACACCTTTTACATTGACTTTGATATTACTTCATCAGCTGAAGAAATGTCCTCTGGAGACATCCTGAATGCGGCAATGGATTTAGGATTTATGCCAACGCTCATTTTAAAATCAGACAAAGGTTATCAAGCTTACTTTGCATTGAAAGAGCCAGCTTATGTGACAGCTCATTCAAATTTCAAAGTCATCAAAGTTGCGAAAGAGATCTCTCAAAACTTGAGAAATCATTTTAGAAAAACCCTTCCAGTTGACTTAACCTGCAATCACTTTGGAATTGCTAGAATCCCTCGCACAGACAACGTAGAATTCTTTTTTGAAGACTATACCTATTCGTTTGAAGAATGGCTTCAATGGTCTATGAAACAGTCAGAATTTAGCTTCTCAAAACGGAAAGCAAATCTAACTGTTATCACAGGAACGGAAGGCAAAAAACAAATTGATGAGCCTTGGTATAGAATGCTGATGAATGAATCAAATATCAAGGGAGCTAAAGCCCTGATGGGAAGAAACAATGTCTTATTCACTTTAGCGCTTGCGAACTATTCATCAGGTGTCTCTCAGGGCGATTGTGAGACAGTTTTGGGACAATTCAATTCAGGATTGGACGAACCACTCTCTCAGGACGAATGTCTGAAGGTTGTCAAAAGTGCTTATTCTGGAAAATACGAAGCTGCTAGTAGAGATTTTGTTCTCTTGCTTTGTAAAGCTTGGGTGGATAAGAAACTAACAATTAGTGATCTTTTTATTCGACAAGGTTGGAAGAAGTTTAAGAAACCTCGACAAGCAAGAAAAAATAGTCATCTGCATGAATGGAAAAGTGATGTCATGAACTATTTAGAAAGTCTGTCACAAGAAGATACTGATCCATTTCTTCAGACGACAAAGAAAGCGATACGAGAGGAACTATCAATTCCAGAAAGAAGTTTAGATAAAGTATTGAAAGTTTTGAAGAAAGAACAAAAAATCTTTTTGAAAGTAAAATCTGGTCGAGGTGGAGGTATTCGAATTGCTTCTATCAAATCTGTTCTTTTATCTGTTATTCAGATTAAAAGAGAGCGTCAGGAAGCTTATTTTGCCAATATAGCCACTTTCTTTGAAGAAAGATTAGGATTTATCCAACAGGTACTTCAAAGAGCAGAGATGGCTTTTAAACAGGTTCAAGAAGTCTCTTTGTTTGAGGTTGACGTAGGCTAGATCGAAAACCCGCAAACTCCCATTACATTATATCTAGGATACCGTGAGGGATTTGTGAGCAGAAAAATAGATGTAAAAAAATAATAATCTATTAGTAGGAAAATATTTCTATGCTAGAAAAACTAAGAAAGAAGATAGAACAAAATCTTTATCAGCTTATAAACATAAATAAGAGCTTAGGAGAACTTTGTAAAAGTCAATATGAATTATTGCTACATACTAGTTCTACTGAAGAGGATTTTGTAGCTTTAAATAATGATATAAGATTCATTATTGAATTATATGAAAAGGAAGGTTGAGAGTGATTATGAAATCAATTCTAAGGTATCCAGGAAGTAAATGGAAAGATTATTGACTTGTTTCCAGCTCATAAGAGCTACCTAGAACCATTCTTTGGAAGTGTAGCAGTTTTATTTAATAAACCTTCAAGTTCAATTGAAACGGTCAATGATTTGAATGATGATGTTGTCAATCTTTTTCAGGTAATTCAAGCAACTCCTAAAGAGCTAAGCGAAAAACTCTTTCTGACACCTTATAGTCGGACTGTTTATAACAGGGCTTGGGGACTAAGCCTCACAACGAAGTTGACAAAGCAGCTAATTTTATTATTCGTTCTTTGATGTCTCATGGCTTCCGCAATTTTGAAAAGTCTGGTTGGAAGCGTGATGTGAACGGTCGAGAAAGAGCTTATGCGGTGAATCATTGGAATGAACTTCCTGAAATTATCCAAGAAGCAGCTATCCGCTTAAAACAAGTACAGATTGAGAACCGGCCGGCTTTGGATTTAATTTCAGAATATAATCGTGAGAATGTCTGTATGTATCTTGATCCACCTTATGTTTTGAGTACGAGGACAAGAAAACAATATACAGTAGAGATGGAAGATCAGGATCATCAAGAGTTATTAGAAATATTGAATCAATCGAAAGCTAAAATATTACTTAGTGGTTATGACAGTGATTTATACAATAAGCAGCTGAAAAACTGGGAAAGAGTAGAGTTTCTGGCAACTGCAGAACATGGCTTGTCACGTACAGAAGTTCTTTGGATGAATTTTCAACCGAAAAAGCAGTTGGAGTTATTTTAGGAGGATAAATGAAATTTTTAGATTTATTTGCGGGTATCGGCGGGTTCCGCCTTGGGATGGAATCAGCCGGGCATGAATGCGTAGGGTTCTGCGAAATAGACAAGTTCGCCAGAAAATCCTATAAAGCTATACACAATATGGAAGGAGAAATAGAACTACATGACATCACAAGAGTATCAAATGAGTCTGTTCGAAGAATCGGAAGTGTGGATGTTATCTGTGGAGGATTTCCGTGCCAGGCTTTCAGCATTGCAGGAAACAGGCGAGGTTTTGAGGATACACGAGGAACTTTGTTCTTTGAAATTGCAAGGTTCGCATCTATTCTCAGACCTAAATATTTATTCCTTGAAAACGTCAAAGGACTGCTCAACCACGACGGAGGAGCTACATTCGAGACCATTCTCGGAGCCTTGGATGAACTGGGGTACAACGTGGAATGGCAAGTGCTTAACAGCAAAGATTTTGGAGTCCCCCAAAATCGGGAACGTGTGTTTATTATCGGACATCTTAGAGGAAGAAGTATCAGAGCAATATTTCCTCTCGGCGGAAATGACAAAACGACTGATTGCAAACAACAAAAAATCAAAAAAGTAGGAAATATTCGCAAAAAAGGCAAATCGCAAAGCGGCGATGTTGTCTCAATAGATTCACTTGCCCCAACGCTATGTAGCACCACTACTCAAAAAGACCCTTTGAAAGTGGCGATACCAGGAGGTCTCGCGCCAACTCTTTCAACCATGCAAGGAAGAGGGCAAGAGCCAAAGATTATTCAAAAGGCAAGGGGATTTAATAAAGGTGCTCAGCACAGCATAGCACCTACTTTATCCAGCAATAGCTGGCAAGAGAATAACTTGGTCAAAGTTGTAGACTTTTACAACAAAATCACAAAAGATGAGGTTGGAACATTAACATCAAGTGGGGGAGGTAGCACTGTTCGAGCTGGAAGTTTTGGAATAACCGATGGCTATCGTATTCGCAAGCTAACACCTCGTGAGTGCTGGAGGTTACAAGGATTCCCTGATTGGGCTTTTGATAAGGCGCAAGAGGTCAATTCAAACAGTCAACTATACAAACAAGCAGGAAACAGCGTGACGGTAAATGTGATTGAAGCAATTTCAAAAAAATTTGAATGATAAGGAGAAATAAAAATGAAATTAAAAATAAATAGAAATCTATTGGTGTCCGCTTTTGTGAGAAGCACAATTCTATTCATTGTGCTTGGTATCATTAGTTATTATCTAATAGATATTTTTGCTGCTAATAAAATTCAAAATAATAATACTTATCGAATTGTCCAACTGAAAAGCAAAACTCAACATATTGAAACCAAAAATGAAAAAACAGTTTATACAATTACTCTGAGTCAGTATGATAAAAACAAAGATGTATTTTCCATTCCTATCAATTTGGAAACCTATACCAAACTTAGTTGGTATTCTTCTCCTTTAAAAGGCAATTTCTTGTCAAGCACTTATGTTACTTATACATCTAAAGGTGGTTTCGGTACAGTAGATGATAAAATTCATTTTATTTCTACAGCTCCAGAATTGAGAGAAAAATACGCACATTCCTACTGTTTTCTAATTATGATAAGCTATTTCCTTACTATCACTTGGATCTATATTGTAGAGAGTATTGATAAGGCTAGATTGGCTGAAGACAGTGAATTGGTAAAAATATACAAGGAGGAAAACAAATGAAATATATCATCTTTAGCTTTTTATTAGGGGACTATGTTCGTGATAGTGAAGAGAAGATTTTGGTTTTTGAAAGTCAAGGATTGGCTTGTCAGTATATTCAGAAGCACTACCACAAAGAAGAGCCTATTTCGACAACTAAGAAGTTTACTTGTTTGCCAAACTATTATGATGCACCGTTTCGGTTTCATAAAGTCAGCTAGAAAGAAGGAGTAGAAATGACTGAAAAGAAATATAAAATTCTTCGTGGCTATTATTTAACAGGCGTAGGTCAAGAAGAAGATGCTAATTATTTTAAAATGGATGACCAACATTCTGATTATGAATTTATTGCTGAAGGAGATATTTGTTTGACCTTCTATCAAAACCAAGACGTCATTACAAGTATTCCTGCTTTAATTCGAGTAGATCATATTATTAAATCAGACAATGTTGTATCTAGTCTGTTGAAAGCTGAAAAGAATGACCATCTTCCAATGCTTCCAATTGTTCAGATTTTTGATTCCTTTGATCCAAAGCTCCAAAAGAAAATGCAAAATACTTTTCAAGTATTAAACAGCCAAATAAAAGAATTGTCTCAATTTAAAATGATTCAAGGCAATTTATTTGATTTTCTTGAAGAAGAAGGAGGGGATTATGGTGAAAGATAAACTAATGTTTATGATCGGAATATTTGGATTGGTTTTATTGTTTGGTATGGCTATTTATAGCAGTTTCCAGTTTGATGCCCCTTATGACAGTCATTTAACTCAAAAGCAATACAACGATGTAGTACTTGAGCAAAATGTTCAGCTTGTCTTTTATAAAAAGACTTGTCCTTATTGTCGAGCTGCTAAAAATGCAGTGATTAAAGCTGCTAGTAAGAGTGATTATCCAACGTTTTATATCAATATTCAAACAAAAGAGGGACAAAAATTAGTGCATCAATATGACGTAAATAAAGCAGCTACCGTAGTCTCTATTCGTAAAGGAGTTATCAAGTCTTACTTGTATGCTAAAAAGAACAATAAGGGAGATTTCACAGCTAATAAACAGGCAATAAAGGAGGCATTCCGTGAGTAATTTATTTAATTTTATCGGGCATATTATCACAATGTCTGCTCTGCTGACAGCTTGGTTTTTTCCACTTTTTTATGTGACAATTGTTCGGAACTTTGAACAAGAAAAACGAATCTACAGAGCTTCTTTAGTGTTGATGATGCTTTTAAAAATCATTTATCCAGATAGTAAAATTCATCTTCGTCAGTGGAGGCAAGAAAAATGACAGATACAATAAAACAATTGATAAAACAACTTCAAGAAAGTGCAGTTATTCAGTTCTTTTACAGGATAAGAGAATGGTGTCAAGAAAATGTTGTGAAGCGAAAATTGATTACTTTTTCATTTCTGTTAGCTGCCTGGATTAGTCTGTTATTAGGCGCTATTTTTTCCCCGCAGCGTCAAACCGTTACAACAGACCAACTTGCGACTAAGCGAGTATTTGAAAACGGAACAGGAGAAATTAGTTTAGTTAAACAAATCTATTCTCCAAAAACAGGAGTGATTGTTCTTCAGTTTGAAACAACGGATTCTACTTCATCTATTGCACGTGGAATAGATAGTAAAAGGTTAAATTGGAAACTATATGCACAACATAAGTCTTCTGATACAAGTATGGAAGTAATTCCAATTACTGATAAAAAAATATCCGTCATTATCAAAAATGTTCCGAAAGGTTTTGGAGCTTTTGCGATTGATATTAAAAATAATAGAGTGACTACAAATCAAATTGATGTAGATATTTCTACGCCATCTAGTTCATCAGATGATGATTTTAAAGGCTTCAAACAAGAAGATAAATCTTCAGAAAATGTGGTTCAATTTTTTGTCACTCCACAAAACAAAAAAATGGAAATAGCAACTGTTAAAAATATTTCTCGTGAAGAATTTGCTCTTCAAGAAATTGAAGAAGAAATTGGTTTTCAAAAAGAGCAGATGAAGAAATTGACTCAATCGATAAAAAAACTAAAAGAACTCATCAAAGATAATGAGTCTTCTAAAGAAAGCTTGCTAACAGAAGCAAAATATTTATCAGGTGATGACTTAACCAAGAATCAAAAAGACATTGAACAGATTGATTCTGATACAGAAACGAAGAATCGTTCTATTGAAACAGCTAACCAAAATATAGATATTTTAAAAGAAAAAACAACTTCGCTAGAAAAGAAAAAGGCGGCTATCAAAGATGGTACATTTGAATTTTCAAGCCCGATAGAGACTGTAGAGATGAAATAACAAAATGTCGTAGAATTGAGTTTTTTAAATAGAAAAGTGACAACAGCTATTAGCTATAAAGCAGTCCAATTCGAGAAAGAAAATGAACGGTCTTTTATCGATTCGGATACAATTTATTATCCTATTTTTAGAGTTTTTTCTTTTGGAATAAAAGAAGATTTTGGTCATAAATTGATTAAATTCAAACTCAGTCGAAGAACTGCTTTTTCTACAATAGGAACAAAATAAAATGAAGGTGTTCTCCCTAATAATTTCATTTGGGAGCGTCTTTTTTTCTTAAAATAATTTTTATTTTTGTCAGGTAAAAGAATTTAATAAATTAGTTTTTTCTGATTTGTCCCATTAAAAACTAAAAAAAGAATATCTCTTATACTAAGTAAAATAGAATATAAAGGAGTGCTGAAATGGCAAAAAAGAACATCAATAAAATTAAATCAGAGCTTGAAGAAGCAAAGGCAAAAGTTATCGCTTTGGAAGCAGAACAGAAACTTGCGGAAGAAACTCTTCAAAAAGAAATTGGAAAAATTTATACGCAAATTCAATTCAAAAAAGATAAAAATTTGTCGTATGAAGAAGTTTTATCTAAGTTAAAATCTGAATTAACACTTGTAAAAGAAGAGGAAAAAGAACAACGTTTAGCAGCTAAAAAAGCTCGTGAAGAAGCAAAACAAAATGAAGCAAATACGCAAGACTTTTCAGTTGAAAATCATCAGAATTAACTCTTGAATAAATGATATGATGATTTATTTTTCAGGAATAGAAAGGTATGTAAATGTATGTATTCAACGTGTGACATTAACACACAGTGTAAGTAAATGTATTTATTGGTGTGTGTAAAAGTAGGTGAAACCGAGAAAATTACCGGTACCGGAAACGTTGATACTATCAACTCCACACAGAATGTGGGGACAGTTTCCCTTATGCTCTTTTTCCAAGCCTGAAACACCAAGAGGGCATTAGCTCTGCTGGAATGTTTGGGTGACGGAAAACCGCAAAAATAGAAAACTTGTTTTCGTGATGTTGCGAGTTTGAGGTTTTCTTTTTTGCTTCTTTTGGCTTTTGCCTCGTCAAAAGAAAAAAGAAGGACACTTTACTTTTTGAGAAAGGACGATTTAGTAATGGCAAATACCAAGCAAAATAGAATTGAAATTCGTGGATTATCGATTCATGAAATAAATTATCTTAAAGCTCTCTCTAAAAAAAATAAAGAAAAATCTTTTAATGAATTTTTACTTTCTATGTGTCGTGAAAAAATTGCGAAAGGACAATTTAATCATTCAGAAAGTTTATATTTAAGTCATTTAGAAAACATGAAATTGACTAATGATTTTATTTTAGCGCAGGTTCAAAAACAAGAAGAGCAGCTAAAAACATTTGAAGATAAAATGGAACAATATGCCAATCATATTTCTCGTTGGTTAGAATATGAAGGAGAGGTAGAAAGTGATGACTAGAGAAATCAAAATTCGGACTGTACCTAATTTAACATTTTCTCAACTTAAATTGATTTGCGAAAAATATGAGTTTCCTAGCTTTAATCAATTCATGCTTGACCAACTTCAAAACATCGTAAATAATGATGGATTGAATTTGTATCAGAATCAATTTGCGAAAACTTTATCAGAAATTAAATTTCAACAAAAAGAAATCTTAGATCAATTATTGAAAAATGAAATTCGTCAAATTAGTTTGGATGCGAAACAAGAAGTTGTCGAAAAATTGACGACAGATTGGCTACGATTTATAGATGATTTAGATGCTCTTGAAACAGAAAAATAATCGAAAGGAGTATAGATGAAGAAAAATAAATTTGCAGTAATTGCTCTCATTTTTATTGTAATTTTTTTAATTCAGCCCCAAAATCGTGAGCAATTAACTACCGTTTTTACCAAACATGATATTAAAGAGCAACTGGCTTTTACTGATTCACCTGAAGAAAAAAATTTTGCCATCAAAGACCAGTATCAAAAACAAAATACTGCCTTGAAGAAAAAAGTTTTTGACGGACAACAAGTGATATCTGTTAATAAAAAAGCTCAATTTACTTCTCAGGAATTGAGTTTAGAAAAAGGTGCTTGGGAACATTATTCAGATTTAGATTTTTTAGGACGAGTTGGTGAAGCGAATGCTATGTTAGGAAGAGAACTTATGCCGCAAGGAAAAAGAGAAGACATTTCTTTTGTTTATCCTTCTGGTTGGAAAAATAAAAAAATTATTTTTAACGGAAAAAAGGATTATTTATATAATCGATCACACCTAATTGCTTTTGAATTGAGTGGCGAAAATGCGAATGTTAAAAATTTATTTACTGGAACAAGAGCATTGAATGCTAACTTTTCGGCTGAAAAAAATTCGATGGTTTATTATGAAAATATCATTGCTCAGTATATTAAGACAACAGGTCATCATGTACGTTATCGAGTGACCCCGCTTTTTAAAAATGTTGAATTAGTCTGTCGAGGAGTTCGGATAGAAGCGCAAAGTATTGAAGACCAAACTATCTCATTTGATATTTATATCTTCAATGTTCAACCAAATTATGAAATAAATTATTTAACAGGAACATCACAAATAAAATAAAAAAGGAGTACGATAAAACAAATGAAATCGAGATTATCTATTTATTGTAATGAAGAAAAATTGCAGAAGTTTGAAGAGGTTGTTACTTATTTGGGAAGAGAAGAAAATAAATTTCTTTCTCACAAACAGACAGTTTCCTCAACGTTTACAATTCTACTGGAAACTTTTTATCAATTATTCATTGAAACAGGAAACGAAATGAGTTACTTTGAACGAATGGCTCGATTGAAACAGGACGTTGAAACTTCTCCAGATGAAAGTCAAAGAGCAATTAAACAGTTGAAGAAGCAGATGGATCAATTACTTTATCTTGAATTAACTAATTTCCATTCAATCACAAAGGGTGAGGAATGGGATGTGCAGGATTTAGAATCAGTTTATTCAAAATTAGATCCTAAACAACACGAATTATTGGCTCGAATTCAGGATGTGATTCAGGAAGACATTGCACGAGGTCAAACTGTCAAACATTCTCATTAAGGAGGTTTTAAGTGAGTGAAATAACGAGTCCAAAGATCACTTTTATGCTGCAATATACGGAAGCAAATGCTCAGTATGTTGACTATACAAATCGAGATGAAGCTGTTGAATTAGAGAATGAGTTATCTTTAGAAAATCACAAGCAAGTGATTGAAGATTTGACAGAAGAACAAATTAAAGAAATCAAAAAAGCTGTTCCTGAACAAAATTTAAATTTTAAAGAATACATTGATTATATGAATCGTTCTTATGCGACTGAACAACAAAATCAGGAATGGACTGCTGTCTTTAATCAAGATGCTAATTATCTTCAAACAAAACGTGTGGATCAATTAAAAAGAAATTTAGAAGAAGCTTATCAAAATGGGTCATTGCTTTGGCAAGGAGTCATCTCGTTTGATAATGAATTTTTGGCTCAAGAAGGGTTGTATGATAAAGCAACTGGTCATGTTGATCAACAAGCAATTAAAAATGTTATCCGTGAAGCTATGCCAAAAGTCATTCAAAAAGAAGGACTTTCAGATTCAGCTTTTTGGTGGGGAAATATTCACCTCAATACAGATAATATTCATGTTCATATTGGACTTTCTGAAATCAATTCAAATCGGGAAAAGATTTTTTATCGTCCACGTGGTCGAATGGAATATCGAGGTAACTTTTCTCAAAAAACTATTAAGCAGCTAAAAAGTGATGTATTTCATGGACTAATCAATGAACAGACTCGTAATATGATTGTCAGAAAAGAACAAGTTTTGGCTAATCTCAAATCTGATCTTTTAACAAATGTTTTTAAAAATAATCAAGTGACGCTTTCAGCTGAAAAAAATTTTTTGGAGCAGGCTTATAATCATTTGCCTTTTGAAAAACAATGGCGGTATGCTTCTAATGCGAAAGATTTTGCAGTCAGTAAATTCTTTATAAACAAATATCTTGACTCCTACTTTGAAAACGAAGGGAAAGAAGATTATCAGAAATTTCTTACGGAAACAAGAGAATTTTTAGAAATGTACGAAGGAGTTTATTCAGCTGAAAAAAATCAAACTTACGAAAAGCTGCGATACGTGAACGGAAAAGCTGTTCGCATCCAAGGACAGTCTAAAGGGTATGAGATTGAAAAATTGATTCATCGAAGAGAACATGAATTGAGAGAGCGTTTAGGAAATCAGATTCTACAAAAATTTAAGCAAGAGGTGCCTAGAATTGCCAATGTCGAACCTAAAAATAATATAGAAGACTTTTCTAAAGGAAATCAAGAAAGGATTCGACAACAGTGTCCAGATGCTACGTTTGTACACTTAGCTGATGTTTGGGAGAAAATGGGCTATCTTGTCCCTGAAGAAGCTATACCTATTATAATTTTAAAACCTGAAGTTAATGGAAACAAAGCTGAGAAGCCAACTTTTGTTCCAACTAAAGCTTACGACATTAGTCAAGTACAAGAAGATGTTCTGAATAAAAGAATGAATTTGAAACAGTTATCTTTGTTATCTTCAGATGAATTAAAAGAGCTAGTGGATGCTGCTAAAAATAAAGCAAATCGAACAGAGAAAGAGCGTCAGGAATTAGGAACTTTCCGCTATGCTTTAAAATTAAGTTTGTTAAAAGAGCAGCAGGCAACTTTGTTAATTCAAAAACGTTTATTAGAGCAGATGAACCCTTTAAAAAATGACCAAACTTTTGTTACTTTTAAAAAAATAGAGATAGAAGAGCGACTAAAACATATCGAATTTCAACTGACTCCGAATTTTAAACTAAAAAAGGGGGAGCTTGCAGAAAAAGAAAAACTATCTCAAAAATTTGAAGATAGTGTCCAATTTTCAATTTCAAAAGCTTCGGCTGAAAAAATCCAAGTCCCTATAAACCGTTTAAATGCTGAAATAAGAGCTGTTTCGTCTCTTGAAGATAAAAGTATCCTTTCCCTATTAAAAGGGCAGGAGATGACAAAAGAGGGCTATATAGATGAACTAAAGACGCATGTGACTATTTTTCAGGTGAAACATCGTATTTACAACAATAACCAGATTATTGCTGAGACTAAAGATGATAGTCAAATAAAAAACTTAAAAAAAGAAAACGTCATTCATTTTTCTGAATTAAAAAAATTATATCGGAAATTATTACCTGAATCTGAAAGTGAGAAACAAAGTAAAATCGCTCAAGCTGTTTCTAAAAGTATGCAAGAAAAGCAGCAGATAAGACAATTGAGTTTGCAACAAAGTCAAGCACCTTTAAAAATATCAAAAGATTTTATGCGTGGTTTGACTCTTGCTTTAAAAAATGCGGAAAAAGGAAATATGCGAGCCTTTATGGAAAAAGTAAGAGCCGATGAACGTGCTGAAAGAGAAGAGCAAGCGCAACAAATATAAAGTCCAAAAATAAAAAACGCACTAACAAAAATATATTAGTACGTCATGTTGTTAGAGAGCAACTCCCAAACTTTATTATACCATACGATTGGCAAACTGGAGAACCTATTAACGTCACTTGTTAATTGAATCAATAAAAAAGGGCTTTCAAGTTTATATTGAAGGCTTTTTTTGTGGCGATTTTTAACTCTGAAATGTCCCATTAAAACAAGAATTTTAATTATCTCTTACACTAAAAGTAAAATTGAAAGGAGTTTTCATTATGAAACTATATTTTCCAGATGTTCAAATTGAAAAATTTGATTTTGATGAAGATTGGTTGATTCGTTCTATTAATCCATCAACTTATCAAGTCCTCTATGAAGGCTTGGGTAAAAATAAGGATTTAGAGATGGTTATTAGTTATCAAGATAATCCTGAGCTGTTTCAATCTCTTGGTAAAGGTGAGTTAGTTCAATTACCAAAAGAACTATTTCTTCAGCCAGAAGAAGCAGAACCTTGCTTAGAATATGAATGCTTTTAAAAAGAGAAAGGAGTTTAAATATGGTAAACGAAACAACCTCGAAATCGGCAAATTATGGTAGTAAAAGTCGAAAAGAAAGGGTAGATTTAGCTCGTTCACGTGATATTTTGGATGTTGCGGAACAATTAGGAATGGAATTAGAAAGAGCTGGTCGTGATTATCGTTGGAAAGAACATGATAGCTTAGTCATTACTCCAAACAAAAATGTTTGGAAATGGTTTTCTAGAGATCAGGGCGGTGATGTGATTGCTTTGGTTGAAACAATAAAAGAAATCAATTTTAATCAAGCAATTGATTATTTAAATGATGGTGTCTTTAAAACATTTGATTATAGTGGAAAGCAAGAGAAACAAGAACCGTTCCGTTATCTTATGGAAAAATATGAGCATCCTGACTTTGAAATTGCTAGAAACTATTTAAAAAATGAAAGAGGTCTTTCTGATGAAACAATCAATTTCTTTTTAACTTCTGGAAAAATGGCAGAAGCTACTAGAAAAAAGGGAGATTATTTTGAACCTGTCATTGTCTTTAAGTATAAAGATTTAGACGGGAAGCTAGTTGGTGCTAGTTTGCAAGGGATTGTAGAAAATCGAGTTCAACATCCTGAACGTGGTCGTTTGAAGCAAATTATTCAAAATTCAGATAGCATGCAAGGATTTAGTGTTGATGTAGGAAATCCTAAACGCCTTGTTTTTGCAGAAAGTTCAATTGATTTAATGAGCTACTATCAAGCAAATAAAGATCATTTGAATGATGTACGCTTAGTGGCTATGGATGGTTTAAAAGAATCAACAGTAGGCTTTCATTTGGGTCAATTACAATCAGAGTTATCAGGACGACCGCTTAATTGGTCACGTGAACAATTGGCAGATGGTGTCAATATTGCAGCTCAGAACGGATTCTTCAAAGATGGAAAACGTTCTGATATGATTACTTTAGCAGTGGATAATGATACTGCAGGTCACAATTTTATTACGAATTTTCTAAAGAAAGAAATTCCTATTCAAATTGATATTCCGCCAATCTTATATCGAAATCGGGACAAAGCGGATTGGAATGATTATCTCACCCGACCAACCACTTCTGGAACAGCAATCTATCATGTTTATAGTTTTGATAGAGAGAATGAAGATTATCATTATCATGGCTATTATCCTGAAGAACTAGCCGTTTTTAAACAAAAAGAATTGACTTCTGATAAAGTAAAAGTAGTGACTTCTAAAGGAATTTTAATGAAAGAGGAAATAGAACCTTTGATAGCTTTTACTGAAGGGTTACTACAAGATCGTGCAAGCCAAAAAGAAATAGAAAAATTAACACCTCCTCATCTTCAAGTAGAATTTAACTTTTCTGAAAATCGTAAGATTTCGGAGACATTTTCTTCAGGAGAAAGGATCTCCTACAAAGATTTTGTAAATGTACTTTACGAAGAAAATGACTGGACTATAATATCTTCATTAAAGAAAGGGTATGATAAAACCTACTTTGCTTTACTAGATGAAAAAGGGAATCGTTTAACAGACAATCTTCGTTTTGATATTGGTAATGAAAGGAACACAATAGCCGAGGATTTGAAAGACTACAATCTACCAGCTGCCTATCTTGAATTAGCTCAAGAAGCAGATCGTAGTTACGCTAATCAAATTAGTTATGGTAGTTTGACTGGCAATATTAAAACATTAACAGAGAGTGTTCAAAATAAGATTCAGAGAGGACAATTAAGTATTCATTTATCTGACGAGGTTTACTTCTATACTTTAGTCAACTATACAGGTTGGAGCTACCCAATGCAGCAACTGAGACCGGAAGCGTTAGATGCACTAAAAGAGCATCGTTCTTTCTTTGAAAGTATTAACGAAACGAATATTGAGCGTTTCAAAGAAAAAGGCACACCCGAACAAAATCAAATGTACCAGTTATTAAAAGGGATTCAAAAAGAACTAGGACGTTCTGACACCTCTACTATTTTCTCAGAAGAGGTCGCAATCAGTGCTTACAATCTTAACAAACGGATAGATAGTCTAACAGCAGAGAATTGGGGTAAGTCTATTAGTGAGCCACTAAACAGCTTAGGGCGAGATACATGGAATATTCTTAGCTATCCTGCAAATCAGATAGATACACCAAATAATAACTATTTTTATCAGCTAGTTCCTTATCACTTGTTAGAATATCTTGAACATTCTACTGGACAAACTGAAATTTCAGTAGATGTATATGAACAAATTCTAGATAAATTAAAAGATAGATCTGTAGAAGTGATTTCCCCAGAAAAGGACATTGCTCAAGAGGAGGGGCTGCTAAATGAAGACTCATTGAAAAATATTACACAAGAAAAGGATCAGAAAGACAATAGCCGTTTGGCTCAAGCTCAACGAAAATTAAATCGTTTAAAAGGAGAATTGGATAACTCAATTCAAGCGGCTCAAGAACATCAAAACTTAACAAACGGTCAGCCAATGAATGATAAGCGAAATGGAGCTGCATTCTTTAAAAAACAAGAGCAATTGGAAAATAAGGTCTTTTCTACAATGGATGAAATTAAAAAGCAAGAAGAGAGAGTAGAAAAGTTGCAATACCAAAAAGAACTCAAAGAAAAAGGACTTAACCGTCAGGGAAATGGTCTTGAAATGAGTGTACAAAATATTCCTAAAATTAGAGAAGAAATCGAAAAAGCTGATCGTGGAGAATCAATGTTTACTAAAGAGACCATTAAACGTTATCGTCAGGAACTGGAACGATTAGAAGCTGCTCAAAATAAAGCAGAAGGTGTGACTATTCAGTCTGCAGCTCAATCTCTAATTGATGAAGGACTTGTCAATCAATGGCAAAAACGACCGGATACTTATTTTGTGAAAGGTCTGAGAAGAGTTGCATTAGAGATGACTGAGGAAGGAAACTTCCAAATCTCTTCTAATTGGAAGTATCAGCCAAAAACAGAAGATGAGAAGAATAAAGTAGAGGACTTGCTGAATCGTCAGTCTCTTCAGCGGGAACATATTATTAAAGAACATGTTGAGGTGAAACCGCAATTACAAGTTGCTTTTGCTTTCTCGGAAAATCAGGTTCTATCGAATAAGTATCATGAAGGTGATATTGTCCTTTATCAGGAGTTTGTAAAAGATTTCTATCCTGAAATGATTCGTCGCCGTACAGAATCAGTCGCCTTGCAAAATGGCTATGATAAAACTTACTTTGCTTTATTAGATGAGAATAACAACGAACTTGTAAAAGATATTCGATTTGATTTAGGGGATCCGACCACTAGATTATCAGAGGAATGTGAAAATTATTTACCTCCTAAATACCTAACCATTGCAAAAGAGATTGATCAAAATTATTTTGGCGATCAATCATCTATCCAAGTAACTGAAAGCATCAAAAAAGCTCCTGAGCAAGCTCAAGAGCAAATGGTTGATAGGACCAATGGTGGCACGGGTTCTTTACAGCCCGAAGCTGAAGGTAGCACCTCACCCGTACTTGAAACAAGTACCTTTGAACGGTCTGTTACCAGCCGCCCTACATCATCCTATCCTTACTTACATTTTACCACAAATTATGTGGAAGTGCAAAAAAGAATAGGAAACTATCATCCAATAACACCAGTAGATTTGAAGCGGTTAAATCAATATGCACCATCTATTCAATCTACAGCACGCTGGTATTTAGATGAACTTGCAGATAGTAAGATTATTTTTATCTATGCAGATAGAGGAATTGAAAATATCTTAGAAGTTACTTTCCAAAAAGAAAACTTTATTCATCTTTCAGGAATTAGACCTTTTGAAGAAGGAAAAGGAGCTGCAGACTTTTTGGAAGATTTTGCGTCTGGTTATGGTTCTTATGATGGAGTGTTAATCAGTAATGCAATTAAAGATAAATTGCAGGTTCTTCCCATGCTGCAGGATATTTTAGAACCACAATCATTTGTTTTAGATGATTTAACTAGTGTTGAAAAACTGCATAATCTGAACATGAGCGAAGCCATTAAATCAAAGGATGAAGATTTTCTTCTGTTGTTCAAAGATACAGGAAACGAGAAGATACCAGCTTCTTTGATGAAATTAAAAGGAGAATTGGCAACCAATGTACAAGAGTTGACTGAAAAGACAATTCTTGGTATTTACCGTGAACGTAATGGTCAAATAGAGCAACTGGCTATCAATGACGATTATGTTAAGGATGATGGCAAGGAAATGTTGTCAGTCTTAAAAAATAGACAATACGAAGAAATTCTTGAGAGAATCGAGCTACAAAATGAACAACTTTTTCAGCTGGAAAATCAAAGTCTTAATCAGGAATTAGGGAAAGACTTAGACAGATCTTTGAATGTTATTGAATCGGTATCAGAAGACGCTGAAATGGGTCAAGAAGTCTCCGCAATCTCTCCCAAGCAAGAATTAAAAGATGGCTTGGCAAGACGTGTTGAAGAGATTACAAAACAAACCCAAAAAGAGGCTTTATTAGCTTCAATTCCTGAACTTCAGGAGAAATTATCAAGAGAAGGTGATTTGATTGGCTCATCTCTGACAAATGGGGGCGTGCTCTATACTCATCAGGAAGCATTTGGAGATGACTATCAATTAGAATTAGCTGTTCATAGTTCAACTGCTGTTGAATCTTTAACAGAACAGCCAGCTCCTTGGAGTTTAGCTGTTTTAAAAGATAATCAAATACTTGGCTATCTAGCTTATGGTAGTGACTGGGGAAATGACTTCCAAATTGAGGATAATTTAGAAGGCTTAGTTGAACAGATTCTTTCAGAAGAAGTTTCTAAAGGTCTCTATTCACAAGAAGAAGTAGATGCTTTCTTGAAAGAAAACCAGTTTGGTGAGAATCAACAAAAGAGTCAAGTTGAAGAATTTTCTTCAGATGTTCCATTTGATTATGCGAAGGCTTCTGCTTATGAACTAAGTGAAATAGCTTTTCAAAAGATTCGTGAGTTTACTCAATCACCAGAAGAGTTAGCTCATTATATGGATTTTATGAGTAAATTTCCAACTCTATCTCCTAGAAATGCTGCCTTAGTTCAAGCACAATGGCCGGGAGCAAATGCTGTAGCAACCTTTAATCAATGGAAAGCGTTAGGAGAAACATTAGGAATCAGTTCTGATGATGTTGTTCAAACAACTAATACTTTTACTAATAAGAGGACAGGTAACAGTCAAGAGGTAACTAAACAAACCTTGTCTGTCAAAGCTGGAGAACATGCACAAATCACTCTTTTTCGTCCAGTAATGGAAGAGATGATTCCGGTTTTCGATGAGAATGGAAAACAGGTAATCAATGGTAAAGGGCATCCAAAATTTAAGAAGAAAAAAGAAGCCTCTTTAGAAGAAAAACAATTGATTGCTGAAGGAAAACTGAAGGTTGTTCGATTTCAGGTACGAGATTTGTTGAAGGGGCAAGGGAAATTCACCTTATATAAAGTATTTGAACTAAGCCAAACGAATCTAAAACCAGAAGCTTATCCTAAAGCGATGCCGAATCGTCATTACAACTTTGAAACAGACAAAGTTAAAACAAAAGAGGTTCTACTAGGACTTCAAGACTATGCTCAAAAGCTTGGAGTTGCTATTTCAACAGATGAGCATCATGTTTTAGGAAATGCTAAAGGTGCTTTTTATCCAAATGACCAGAAAATCTTATTAAATCCTGATAATTCAATCGGAGAGAAAATTGGTACAACGATTCATGAGTTAGCTCATGCTACGCTACATAATTTTCATGAAGGAAAAAATGAACTCCATCTTTCAACTGGAAGAAAAGAGTTGGAAGCAGAAATGACCAGTTACTTGGTTTCTAAGCATTTTGGACTAGATACCAGTGAGGAAGCCATTCAGTATATGTCGCATTGGACAAATCAATTGAAGGAGTTGAATGATAAAGAGTTAAATCAATCCATGACTCGTATTCACAAGACTGTTTCATGCGTTATAAAAAGTGTTGAGAAACACACAAAACCTTATCAGTTGAATAGAAATAGAGGACAGAATTTTGGCTCTCGATTTCCAAACAAAAGCTTAAAAATGTAAAAAATAGGTACTCCTTTTTTGGAGTATCTTTTTTATTTTCTGATTTGTCCCATTAAAAACCAAAAAATCATTATCCTTTAAACTAATGTTAAAAAATGAAAGGAGCCAAAATGGATATAGAGGATAAACTTCAAAGAAAAAATATTAAGCTAGCTAAAGAAGAGGAAGATAAGAAAGAGGAAGAATCGGCTAAATTCATGAAGTATTTTGACCTATTTTATTTTCTATGCTGTCTTCTCCTTCCTATTATTGCGGCGCTGTAGCAGTGGGTTACGAGTTTGAGGTGAACTAGACCATGAGCGCTACTACTATAATGATGGAATATTCACTTAATATGGCTGTAAATTTAGCCTTTCATTCAATCCAAAGGAGAAACAATGATTACCGTTTTATTAGCAGAAAAAGATGATCAGGCGGCAACCTATGCAGCTGCATTAGGAGAAGGTCGCAAAAAAGGAATGACATGGATTGTTCAACAGAGTCCTTACCTTGAAGGAGAAATTCATATCGTTGCAGCAGAAGGACACTTATTTGAATATGAACCTCCAAATAACAACTGGGATTTAGAAAAACTCCCTTTACTAGATGTATCTTTTAAACAGCACTTAAAAGACGACAAGAAAAGCAAGAATCGTTTTAATGTTATCTATCAAGAAGTTAAAAAATCAGATCGTGTTCTTATTGGAACAGATTCTGATCGTGAAGGAGAGCGGATTGCTTATTCTATTCTGTCTCATATTCCAGGAGGAAAAGAAAAAATTTGGAAACGATTGTGGGTTCACTCTATGACCACAAAAGGTTTACAACGCTCTTTTCAAAATTTAAGAGATCCAACAGAGACTTATAACTATTATTTAGAAGCAGAAGCCCGTGCGCAAAGTGATTGGTTAGTAGGGATGAACTTATCCCCTTTTGTAACCTTGTCCCTTCAACATTCAGGAAAAGTCTTACGAAAGAAAGAAAATCTTTTTTCAGTTGGTCGTGTTCAAACACCTACAGTTCGGATTTTATGTGAAAACGATATTAGCATAAGAAATTTCGTTCCACAGACTTATTGGAAATTACAGCTAGAAGATAAGCAAACGGGTATCGTCTTTTCAAACTCTGAACCTTACTATGATAGCGAAGAAGTATTTAAAATAGCTAGAAACTTGTCAGAGATTTCTACAGTTTCTTCAATTGAATCAGAAGAACATGTAAAGGCAGCCCCTCCTCTATTTTGCTTGTCTGACTTGCAGGGGTATGCTGCTAAGCGTTGGAAGTTTGATGCTTCTATGACAGAGCAGTTAGTAGAGAGGCTTTATCTTAAAAAATATTTGTCTTATCCTCGAACGGATAGTCGCTATATCACTCAAGAAGAATTTGATTATCTATCAAGTAATATAACTGCTTATCAACACGTATTGCAATGCCCTTTTGAGGTGGCACACCCTGAAGCAAGAAAAAACTATGTAAATCCTGAAAAAATTGGGGAAAACAGTCACTATGCGCTGATTCCAACTGAAAAAATTCCTGATCTACTTTCTTTAACAGCTCAAGAACGATTGATTTATGAGGCAGTCACAAGAAGAACTATTCTAATGTTTGCGGAAGATTGTCGTTATGAAACAACAACTGTTCAATTGAAAAATCAAGGTTTAGAATTTGTGACACGTGGAAGAAGGATGGTTCGTTTAGGTTGGGGAGAGTGGGCGAATCAAACTATTCGAAAAGATGTCTTCTTGCCTCATTATCAAGTGGATCAAAAAGTTCCTAGTATCATTTCCGTTTGTGAAGAAGTGACAAAACCACCTAAACGCATTACAGAAAGTCAGTTGATTGGTTCTATTTTTTCAAAATATGGTCTTGGAACTCCAGCTACAAAGGCAGCTATTATTCAGACGATTCAAGATAGGGGGTATGTCACAAAAGATAAGAAAACAGGTCAATTTACACCAACGAATAAAGCTTATCTCCTAATTAACTTTTTATATGATAATGAATTTTCTAATCCAGAAACAACAGGGGGATGGGAAAATTTCTTATCTCAAATTGGTGAAGGAAAAATTAACCCACGAGAATTTGTGGATGCGATTAAAGAAAAATTGAAGAAGCAGATTGTAGCTACTGAGGAAAGAGGTGAGAGCAGTTGAATCAGGCATCAAAGACTCCTTTTTTAGACCAATTTACAGAGAATTTATCTCAAAAAATTAGTCAAAAGCCAAAGGATTATCAAGTGTACGGAAGAGAAGAAGAAATTCAAGCTGTTATTATCTCTCTTTGCAGACGAACGAAGAATAATCCTATTTTGATTGGTGAACCTGGAGTTGGGAAAACAGCAATTTTAGAAGGATTAGCTTTGGAAATCTTACAAAATCGTGTTCCCGAAACATTAAAAGGCTTAACTGTCCGTTCCCTTGAATTGTCTAGTTTAATGAATGAGAGCGAAGGAAGTTTTATCACAAAACTGAAAAACATCATTGATGAATTAAAGAAAACTCCTGGTCAAAATCTACTCTTTATTGATGAATTTCATACAGTGGTCGGTGCTGGGAGTCAGAATGGAGAATCACTAGATGCAGGAAATGTTTTGAAACCTTCTTTGTCTCGTGGAGAGATTCAGTTGATTGGTGCTACTACATTAGATGAATTTCATGAGTATATTGAACAAGATCGTGCTTTGGAACGCAGAACCCAACCAATTCTCATTAAAGAGCCAACAATTGCACAAGCGATTGAAATTGTGGGGCAAGCAAAAGAAATTTATGAAGACTATCATAATGTTTCAATCAGTCATGAAGCTGTTTGTCAAGCCGTGAAACTATCTACCCGTTATATTCCCGATCGCTTTCTTCCTGATAAAGCTTTTGATTTGATTGATGAGGCTGCTACTATAGTTTCTTCAAAGGGACAAGAATTTGTTACAGAACAGGAAATAGCAGAAGTGCTGAAGAAGCAAACTGGTATTCCAGTAACTACTGTTTTAAAGGGAAACAAAGAACGCTTAGATTCTTTAGAAGAAAAGCTTCATCAGCGAGTAAAAGGACAAGATGAAGCTATCAAAACTGTTGTAGAAGTGATTAAAATTAGTCAAGCTGGAATGCAAGACGAAAACAAGCCAATTGGATCTCTTCTTTTCTTAGGAACAACTGGAGTTGGGAAAACAGAATTGTCAAAAGCTCTGGCTGAAGGATTATTTGATGATGAAGAAGCGTTGATTCGATTTGATATGTCAGAATACTCTCAAAAAGGTGATGTCACTAAATTGATTGGAGATAGAAATCGTAGGAGTAAGGGACTTTTAACAGAAGGAGTCAAAAGAAAACCTTATTCCGTCATTTTGCTTGATGAAATTGAAAAAGCTCATCCAGACATCTATGATCTTCTTCTTCAGGTGATTGATGATGGTCGATTAACGGATGCGACCGGAAGATTAGTCAGTTTCAAAAATACTATTGTGATTATGACAACGAATATTGGTCAAGAAAAGCTTTTGACAAAAGCTGCTATGAAAGGCAGTCTTCGTCATTTAACAGAACGGGAACAAATTCAATTTGAAGCTAGTATGGAAATTGAACTCAAAACAGAATTTCGCCCTGAATTTTTAAATCGGATTGAATACAAAGTGATTTTCAATTTACTCGAAAGAGAAGATTTAGAAGAAATCGTGGAGAAAAATATGAAAGAAATCGAGGAGCGAACGAATAAAAAGGGATTGTTCTTATCTTATGACCCAGCTGTTCTGGATTATTTAGTAGATATCGGAACAGATTCTAAAAATGGTGCTCGTCCACTTGAACGATTATTGAAAAGAAAAATTCAAGCTCCTATTTCAGATATTATTTTAAAACTTCCGAATATAAAAGCCCATCAGTACGTTGTTCATATTCAAGTAGAAGGAGAAAAAGAAGAAAGTAATCCCCGAAAAGACCCACGTCAATTGCAATTTAATGTTTTAAATCAGTCAAACTATTTATTCAACTGAAAAAATTTTTCTGATTTGTCCCATTAAAAACAAAAAAATTATTATCCCTTAAAATAAGGAAGTCAAATGAGAATAAAGGAGGAAAATCATGAAATCATATTTGACAACACAACTAACTAAGGTGAGAAATAAAAGTAAAATCTATTTCTCCTCCCTTGCTCTTTTCTTAACAAGTGTATCTGCTCATATTGTGTATGCAGCAGATCCGTTTGAAAAAAGTAAAAACCTTGCACAACAAGGAATCACTAAAATACAAGGTATTAGCATTTTTCTATTTGGACTGGGACTTGTTTTTACTGGTCTTGTCTATAGCTTAGGAGGACGAGAAATAAAAGCAGCTATTAAAAAGCACTGGTTAGCCATTGCTATAGGTATCATCGTTGTATCTACTGGTCCAAGTATTGTAGAGTGGTTTTATAACTTTGTTAAAAGTTAGAAAGTAGGTAGTTATGGCATTTAAACTTCTAAATAAAGCAAGGAAATGTCCCATAAAAGATGAATTATTTGTGCAAGTTACCTGGACTCCTAACAACTCTCCAGCAGAAGATGAAAAGCTAAATTCTTTAATAGAGGAGCTAGATGAGAATATTCTAGCTGAAGGTCAATTTCATTTTGATGAAACCCTTCCTTACCTCACCTTTTTACAAGCAGAAGTTCTTTTTCAAGAAATGAAGCGAGAATATGAATCATTTCTGATTGAAAAAGTTTCTGTTTGTCGAAGAGAAGGTGGAGGAATTACAACGAAAGGAGAAGTATTTGTCCAACCTCTTTTGATAGATGCCAGTTATCAAAATTTGTTGCAACCTTTAATGGAATCTATTTTGACAACACCTGACTTCTCTACATATAGCTATGATGAAAAAAGAGATTATTTTATCAATCAAGTTTTTCCTAGCTATCGAGCTAGTTTAGATGTTAGCGAGACTTCTCTTCCACTGTTTCCAAGTAAAGAAGAAGTCCATAGTAAAGGAAGCATTCGTAGCCCTGAGGTTTCTATTCAAAGAGATGAGTTTCAGCAACAAAAGCAATCCTCTCATCCTATGAAAAAAATTTATCTTACTTTGGGAATAACTAGCCTATTACTTTGTTTATCTTTAGGGATTAACATTTGGATATTAACTAATCAAAGTCAAATGACTCGACAAGTTCAGTTTTTGCATCAAGAGTTAGAAAAAACGACTCAATTACAAAAACAAGAACATCGGTTGGATGTTTTTAGTCGTTACTTTATACCAAGTTACTATTCTAATAACAAACAGTTATTAACTGATTTTTTGGATAAAGGAAATGCAAAATATACAGTTCCAAAAGAAGGAACCTTGCAATCTGTTATTCTGGAAAAAATCAGCTATGAAGCTGGTGAATATACGGCAACCTATGTTCTTGCCTTAAAGCAAAATAATGGAATCAAAAGCGTTCGATTAACACTCGTTGCCAAAGAAAAGAAATCCAGCCCCTATGGCTTTGTCATCACTAAAGAGCCAATAGAAACAACTTATATAAAATAAAAGAAAAGGAAAATCTAAATGAAGAAAAATAAACTATTAACAATGCTAAGTATTTCAACGATTGTACTAGCCAATGCCGGAATGGTCTTGGCGGATGCACCAGTCGTTCCAGTAGATCCAAGTGCTTCTACTGAGGTGACTCCAAAGCCTGAAACACCAGCAGAGCCAAGTCTTCCAGTTCCAGAAACTCCAAGTGAACCTTCAACAGAACCAGAAAAGCCAGCTGAACCGACTCCGGAAAATCCTGGTACAAAACCAAGTGATCCGGTTGTTCCTTCAAATCCGACAAATCCTTCTACGGAACCTTCAACAGAACCAGAAAAGCCTGTTGAACCAGCTCCGAACCCAAGCACACCTTCTTCAGAAGATAAGAAGGATGAAGAAAAACCAAAACCAGAAGAAAAACCCAAAACAACGGATGAAGCAAATCAAGCTGGTAAAAGCCAAATTGGAACAACCTCAACTGCTACAGGTCAAGTGGTGCAAGATGTAGCACCAAACAAACCAGTCACGACAAATTCAGGAGTTACAATTGTCGGAGTCCAAAATAGTAATCCGATTATTGCAAATGCAGACGGTACAACTTCTATTGTTTCAGCTGCTTCCATTGGAGCAACAGTTAATCCGGATCAAACGGTTTCCGTAACAACCGCTTCAGGTGAATTAAAGACATTACCTAAAACAGGTGAGAAAGCATTCATTAGTTCTCTGCTATCATTGATTGGTCTATCTTTGCTTGCAGTAGGAACAAAATTAAAAAAAATTATTTTAATAAAATTTAAGGAGAAACCAAAAAATGAAATCAAATGAATCAAAAACGTATGGCTCTATTCGCAAAATCAAGGCTTATGGTACTTGCGGAGTTATTTTAGGACTTGCTGCTTTGGCTGTTGCGACAACTAATGGTGTACAAGCAGATGAAGTCGCTAAAGAGCCGACAACGGTTGCACCCGCAAATACAGCTACTAATTTGCCAGATAGCCAACCAGCTAAAACAGCTGAACAACAAAATCAGTTGAATCAAGCTGGTCGAGCACAAGGAAATGTAACTGTACAGGTTGACAATAGTCAAGTGAATCAGGCAGCTCAAGCAGCTAAAAAAGAAGGTGTGGAAGTGGTGCAAGACGCTCCCGTTGATAAAGGGACTACAAACAGCTTAACTGAAACACAAAAAGCTCAGGCTGAAATTGTAGCGGATCAAGCAAAACAAAAAGCAGCTGTTGAAAAAACAACAGAAGATTATGTAAAAGCAAAAGATAATCATGCAAAAGCAGTAGAAGAAACTAAACAAGCAAATGCTAAAATTAAAGCTGATAATGCCGCTTTAAAAGAAGCACATGACAAAGCTGAGAAAGCAGGTCAAGATGTCAATCAAGCTGTTTCAACGGCAAAAGATAAAGTAAAGGCAGAATTTAAGGATGTGAAAGTATCTGAAAGTACAAAAGCAATCAAAGTGGAAGCGACCAAAGATTCTTATGACGCTTATACTAAAGAAGTTGAAAAAGTAAAAGCGGATAATCAGAAGTCAACTGACACTTATATTGCGGAAAAACGTCAGGAAGACAAGGATATTGCGGATACGAAAGCTTATAATGAAGCTGTTCGGAAGCGTAACACAGAAGGCAAAGCAAAAGTAGAAGCAGAAAATGCAGAAATTGCTAAACGGAATCAAGCTCAATTAGATCATAAGAAATCAGTTGAAGCTGAAAATGCTGCCATCACAAAACGCAATGTTGAAGGTCAAGCAAAAGTAGATGCAGAAAATGCTGCTATTGATGATTTCAATAAGAAGGTTGCTGAGCACAATAAAGCAGAAGATGCTCGTGTTGCAAAAGAAAAAGCAGAAGCTGAGAAAAACAGAGTAAAAGATGGGTATTTGAGTGAAGTTGTTTCCCAAGGTCTTGTTTTTAAGAATGAAGCTGACGCTCATATTGATGTAAAAGGTGCTGATAGTTACATTAGTGCTAAAGGTTTGCATGAAGCATTTAAAGATATTACGAAATCTATGGGTCTAGGAGAAGATCAATTACAACAATATGTAACATACTTCTCTTTACCAAGTGCACAAGATTTAAAAATTAGTAAAGATCCAAGTCGTTTAACTTCAAATTTTGAATTGTATAAAGCTAAGGCAGGTTTTGTCTTTGGGGGAGAAGGTAATCAGTTTGGTGCGGTCAACTCTAAAGTTGGTAAAACAGTTACAGTTACTTATACGAATCTAAAAAACTCGTCGTATAAAGGTAGAGCTATCTCTAAGATGGAGCTAGATGTTACCGTTAAGCCTACCTCTGAAAATATCCAAGATGATGTGGTCTTTGGTTTTTCTAAAAATCCAGCCAAGGGTATTGAAGTAGCAGCTCGTTATAAAGATACTAATAAAGATTATAAGTTAGATCTTAGTTTAAGAACTCGATTCTATGATGCAGATGGAAATCTTATTAATTTTGAAGATAATAAAGATAATCCTAATGAATCAAAAGGTCTTTTGTCCCTATCAAGTTTGAATGCTTATAAGAATCACGTAGAGACAGCTCGTCCATCAGACACAGCTCGTTTCATCCAGATTTCAGGTTCTTCAATTGTTAAGCACGATAACGGGTTGGTTTATTCAAATGAGAAAGATAATTCAAATGGTAATCATTTCGGATTAAATCAGCATAATATTATTGATAGCACTACCAGCCCTTATTATTGGTATCTTGCGGGTGCTTTATCCTTGAAGGGTACTAACCCAGAATATGGCATTACAGTTACATCTTGGGATAAATTAGGTGATCGTAAAGGTGAAGGTCGCTTTACACCATCTATTTGGTTCACAGTTACAAGTGAGCTTGCGGCGACTGGTGTTCCAACACCTCCACGTTATCGAAAGACAAAAGAACCTAAGAACTTCATACCAGAAAAATTGAAAGAAGTTCCAACTCCTAAATTGGAAACTCCAAAGAACTTTACTCCAGAAAAGGAAAAAACAGTTCCAACTCCAAAAGCTAAATTAAGTTTGGTTACAGTTAATGGCGTACCAACACCAACATATAAACCAACTGAAAAATTACCAATACCGCCTGTTGTTCCAACAGTGCATGTGCATGATTATAAATTATCTACTCGTCCGCAAGTACAAAAAGCAGTTGAAAATGCGGATAAGGTAAACATCAATGGTCAGTATGTGGCTAAGAATTCACTAAATCGGTTTGTTTTGCAGACAGAAACGTTACCTGCAGGTCGCAAGCCAATCAATCAATTAGTTTTTAATGACCACTTACCACAAGGATTTAAAGTGGATTTGGAAAAGACAAAAGAAGCGAATAAAGGTTATGAGGTCGCTTATAGCGAGAAGGAAAACTTGTTGACATTTAAGGCAACCACAGCTACTCTTACCTCGGTTAATAAAGATTTAGCTAAAGAGTACAAATTAGCTGATTTATCTGTTTGGGGTCGTCCTCAAAATGATGCTGCAGATTATGAAAACGTCTTTGAAATGGTCGTGAACGGTGGTGGTTCAAATGGTTATGTGCGCAAGTCAAATAAAGTCCTGATTCATACACCAGGAAAACCAGATCCAAATAAACCAAACGATCCAAAAAATCCAAATCGTGATCCACTAAAACCAGAAAAGCACAATTACAATGCTGCTGGAACATTGGTAGATGGCAAAGAAATGCTTCCTGAAGGAATCAACTACTACATTTCTAAGTGGGCGAATCGTCCAAATAAGGGTGATAAATCTGGTAAAGAAGCGATTGCGAAAGGCTTTGCATACATTGAGGACTACCAAGATGATGCAGTAACACCGCTCGAAAGTCGATTCCAAGTGAAAGATGCTGAAGGTAAAGCTGTGAATGGATTGAAGATGTATCATGTTTTAGATTGTAAGACACTCTCTAAAGCTTTAAATGATATGATTGATCGTTCAGGTATTTCTCCAAAAGGAGCATTTTACATGTGGGTTGCGGAAAAACCAGAAGAGTTTTACAAAGCCTACGTTCAAACAGGTATGGACTTATTCTTCCATACTCCAATGCAAAACAAAAAAGGCTTTACAGGTAAATACACGAATCAAACCTTCCAAGTGCAATTTGGTAACGGCTACTATTCAAATGTAGTAGTCAATCATGTACCAGAGCTGAAAGTCCAAAAACGAGTTTACA
Organism: Streptococcus sp. HMSC034E12; assembly: GCF_001835915.1. Lineage (NCBI taxonomy): Bacteria > Bacillati > Bacillota > Bacilli > Lactobacillales > Streptococcaceae > Streptococcus > Streptococcus sp. HMSC034E12. The sequence continues at coordinate 20,094 of NZ_KV826426.1, read as the reverse complement.
ATAAATTAGGTAATGGTCAAAATCTGGATGGTAAATTGATTAAGCTGGGTGATAAATTCTATTACTATTTAGATGGAGCTAAGTTGCCTGCTAATCGTGGTGAAGCACTCAAAGAATATCGATTCTTTGATGATTTTGACCAAAAAGGTGATGAATTTACTGGCGAATATAAAGCTCTTGCAGGGGTTGACATCAAATTGAAAGATGGTTCAGTGATTAAGGCAGGTACAGACTTGTCACAATATGCAGAATTGAAGTATGACAAAGCCAAAGGAATTGTCGAGATTTCTATGAAGCAAGACTTCTTAGATAAAGTAGATAATGCGTCTGAATTTGATGTAGATGCTGCGATTCAAATGAAGCGGATTGCTTCAGGTACATTTGAAAACACCTACAAAAATGTGGTAAATGGTCATGAAATTGTTTCTAATACGGTTAAAACAACTACACCTGAACCAGAAAAACCACAACCTAAGAAACCAACCCCTGCACCAAAGACACCAGCCCCAGCTTTACCACAAACAGGAGAACGTAGTTCAATAGGTTTAGTAGCACTTGGTTTGAGTATGCTTGCAGGATTTGGATTGTTCGGACTGAAAAAACATAAAGAAAATTAAAAAGAAAATCTGATAAACTCTTAGCTTTGATCAGACAGGTGGAGCAAGCTAGGCGTTTTGCCTAGCTTTTCTTTTTGGTATCGGTTGAATTCATTATTTTTGTATCGTATAATAAAGTTATCCATCACAATAGGAGTCATTTTATAAGCATGAAAAAAGAAATTGAAGAATTATTAAAAAGTGGGCGTACTGCCTATAGTATTGCAAAAGAATCTGGTATTGATGTGACTGCGATTCAAAAATTTATGAATGGTCAGCGAAAAATCGGGAATATGACTTTAGATACAGCAGAAAAGTTGATAAAAGTCATCAAAAATTCTGAGCAAGACACTTGACATTATAAGACGTATGTCTTATAATGTAATTATAAATCATTTAAAAGGAGTCATAAGATATTATGAATAAAGTTAGTAAAACGTTGATGACAACAGTTGCGACTGTTGCCGTGGTAGGTGCTGGTCAAGTAGTACAAGCAGAAGATGTGCAACCAAAAGAGGTTAAAGGTACGGAAGCTGCTCAAACGAAACCAGTTGTAACAAAAGAAGAAGTAACTCAATCTCAAGCAACTGTAGATATCGCAACTGCGGCAGTCGAAGCACAATCAAAATCAACTAATCAAGCACAAAAAGATGTGAGGACTGCTGAAAATACGGTCAAAACAGAAACAACGAATGTCGCTCAAGCTGAGAAAGTCGCTCAAGAAGCGACTCCAGAAAATGTGGCTAAAGCAGAAACTTCTGTTAAGGAAACGACTAATCAGGTAAGTCAAGCTGAAAATGCTGTATCTGCTAGTCAAACAGCCCAACAAACAGCTCAAAGTGAAGTGACTGAACAAACAGAAACGGTCGCTAAAGCACAAGAGACAGTTACTCAAAAACAAGCAGCTTTAGCACAAGCAGAAAAGAAAGTAGCCGAAAAACAAGCTATTTTAGATGGCACGGGTACTAAAGAAATTCTTGCTAAAGCTGAACAAACGCAAGCAAAAGTAAACGCTGATAAAGAAGTAGTTGCTAAGGCTCAGACAGATTTGGCTAAAGCAAAACAAGATGACCAGAAACGTACTTCCGATTTAGCTGAAGCAGAAAAAGTAGTAACTCAATCTCAAAAGGCGGTAACTACTTCCAAAGCTGATGTAGATCAAAAGGTTGCTATGGCAAACAAAACGGCAGAAGCTTTAGAAAAAGCAACAGCCGATTTGACAAAAGCTAATCAAGATGTTGAAGCTATCAACCAAATCAAATTGACTCAAGAATATATTGCCGCTTTAAGAGACTATGCTCAAAAAATTGCCACAGTTTCTCCAGCTGAAGAGAAAGCTATGACGGATAAATTAGTAGCTCTTGGAAAAGTATTAGCGAAACAAAATCGCTTTAAAGCGAATAAAAATGACAGTAAAGAGAAATTAGATTTGAACAATCTTTCAGAAGCAACGAGAGAAGAATTGTCCCTCTTTGCAGCAGACTTATTAAATCAAATTCATGCAGCTTTTGGTACATCAAAGGTTGAAGTGACAAAAGATGTAACTAAAATTATTAACGACCATGTTTCAACTTCTAAAACAAATGGCGTGAAAGGTCATGACACTGAACATCTTAATAAACTTCTAGCACAATACAATATTACTTCTTCAGAAACAGATGAAAATATTGGCTTAATGGGCGGTAGTGGTATTTATAGTGCGAAACAGTTTGTAACAAAAGCAGAATTAAAGCGTTTGGTGTATAACACTATTTTGAATTTGATGTTTAATGCTTTTGATGATGTCGAAGATAATGTGAATAATGAATTCCTACATGCCTCAAGTATGGCAGGGTTGTTTGCCCCAGAAGCTAAAACTTCTTATCTTGGGGTAGGAACTTCTTACAAAGATGATTTTTGGCAGGTTGTTAATTTCTTGTTTGTACATGATAAAGCACTAACAAACAGTACCTTTAATCGTACAGTATTAGCTAATCCATTTGATAGCCAAGAATTATTGAATACTCAAAAAGAAGCTCAAAGTACTTATGATGTTGTAAAACAAGATGATGATCGTGCCCAAGCAGATAAGTCGAAAGCTGAAGCTGATTATAGTAAAGCTACTGCTCATTTAACAGAAGCAACGGCACAATGTGACGCTATTAAAGCTATAGGACTGAAAACTCCTGCAGCTCAAACTCAATTGGATCAAGCACAAGCGACTTTAAAAGCGGATGAAGCTGAAAATAAAGTAGCCCAAGAAGCCGTTGCTCAATTGAATGCGGACGTGAAAGCTAAACAAGCAGCTTTAGCACAAGCAAAAGCTGAATTGACTCAACAACAGACAGAGCTCGACGAACTTAAAGGTAGTCTTTCTACTGAACAAAACAAATTAGCTACTAAGAAAGCTGATTTGGCTAAAGCACAGGCATTGGTTAGCCAACGTGAGAATGAGTTGGTTCAAGCTAAAGCACGTTTGATAGTGGCTCAAGAAAAAGTGCGTCAATTGAAAGATGCACCTGCACGTTTAGCACAAGCAAAACAAAACTTATTGACAGCTAAACAAACTTTAGCAGAAAAGAAAGGTTTGCTTGAGAAAGAAGAAGCAAAATTGCAAGTGTTAAAAGCAACTCAAACAGAAGTAGTTGCTCAACACGCTAAGCTTGTAAAAACATATCAGGCTCAATTGGAAGCAGAACGCTTGGCAAAATTAGCAGCACAAAAAGCAGCGATTGAACAAGCAGGCGGACAAGCAATTCCGGTTGTGGACGAAACAGGTAAAATTACAAGTTATGTGGACGGAAAGAAACAAGCTGTTACACCAACACTCACTCCAACCAAAACCAATCATAAACGAGTAACGGTCAACTATAATACTGTTTCTGCTAAACAGTTGCCTTCTACAGGGGAAGTTACCTCTTGGTTAGGAATTATCGGAGGAGCTGTTCTCTCAGTTCTTAGTTTTGCAGGTCATAAAAGAAAAGAGGTAGAATAATATGCAAGAGTTTATTGCTTATGGGCGAGTATCAAGCATTCCAAATGGTGCTTATGGTAAAACAGCTAAAGGTACTTCATTTTTTAAATTTGATTTTGTCTGTCATTCTAGTCAATTGGATAAAGATGGTAAACCGATTCCAAGTTTCTTTCATGTTCAAGTTTATGGGAAACAGGCTGATGTAATGTATGATAGTCTTTCAGTAGGTTCTCCAATTTTACTGAAAGGAGAAATTGTTCAAAATACTTACAAAAACGATCAAGGACAAAATCGAACTTACCAATACATTGCTCCATCGCTTCAAAATGGAATTACCTTCTTGGAAAGTAAAGAAGCAGCTATGCAACGTAAACAGGTTCAAGCTGGCAAAGCTTCTCATATTCCAGATGATCCAATTCCAATGGACGTAGATAGCCCATTCTAATCATTTCCAAACTAAAAAAGTTTTTAACACACAGGAATAAATTCTTGTGTGTTATTTTTGTATAAATGAGGTGCTGAGATAGGCATTCTAAGGCTTTGTTTATAATTTTTATGAAGAATGATTCACGAAAAATGCTTAAAATGGAATGTCAAATTACATATAAAGCTATTTAGTATTATATGTAATTTTTGATTTGTCCCATTAACACAAAAAAATTTTTTATTTTTTAAAATAGAAAGAAAATAGTAGAAAGGAAACGGAATGATGATGAAAGCTGAAGTCAATTCTGATGAATTACTAGCCGATTCTATTCAAATAGATAATTATTTGAAACAGAAGAAGAAATATTGTAGTGCCATTTTTCTTCAGGATATGAAGAAAGAATTTTCTAGCTACTTACGGCGATATAATCAAGCATCTCCTAGTTTACAATTTAGAATTTTTCTCTTTACAGCCGTTTATGGTCAAAAAATTAAGAGAGCATTAGATGAAAGTGAGGAGGTAAGTTATGTTGAGTGTGCTTGAAATGATAGTCTATACTCTCATTCAACTGGCAAAAGTGAATCTAGTGAATTTTCTTTTGTTCATAAGTGTAGGAATCTATGTTTTTTATAAAGGTTTTCGCTTAGTTATCCCTTTTTGGGGTCGAGGGCTTCAAAGAATAAAGAATGTATTTGAACATCGAGAGGAGATAAAAAATCGCTTCAAAAAATGGAAAAAAGAACAGGAGAAGATTTGGAAAGGTCAGAAGAAAATCTCCTGGAAGCAAGTTCAGAATGCTTTAAAAAAGAATTTATGGGGGACTATCAAGCAGAGTGTTTTATATTTGTTGTCATTTATTTTTCTAGTTGCTGGTAATCTGATTTTCCGTTTGTTTTATCATTTACCTTTTGTAAAGCAAGAACGGAAACGATTTAACAAAGAAATGAAACCCATTCTGTATTTCAAGAATTATCGTAGCATGATTCTCATGGGATTGGGTTTTAGCTTGATTGCCCTTGTCTTGACAAATTACTTTGTGACGGTTATTCGAGCGGGACTACACTATTTATATTTACTCATTTCAAGCAGAAGTTTGGAAGCGAGCTTTGATATGAATAGTTTGTTAGTGAGAAATCTGTTCAATATTCGGGTTTATACGCTTGCTCCTATCTTAGCAATTCCTTTATTTCTGATTGGCGAATTACTTGCTTGGAAGTCTGCCTGGATCAACTTTGAGCAATATCGGGATTATAATGGGAATGAAAAAGGGGATGATCGCTTTGCGACTGAAAAAGAAGTTTATAAACAGTATAAGAAGATCCCGAATAAACAAAAGACATATCCAGGAAACGGTGGTTTTCCAGTTTTACATGAAACAAGAAATAATCTGGCCGGGTGGACATTGCGAACACAAATGATATACCAAAATAGACGGTTTAGTCGTTATCTGACGAATGCGGAAAAGATTTTAGGACTGCTTTCCATTCCTTCAGGCGACTATTATATTGAAGATGATACCATTAGTACTCTAGGTATTGGGATGACTCGTTCCGGTAAAGGGGAGGGAGTGATTGCACCAACCATTGACATCAATAGTCGAGCGGAAATCCAGCCTTCAATGATTATTGGGGATCCTAAAGGGGAACACTATCAGTCTTCTTATAAAACGATGCGTAAACGAGGCTATGCGGTTGAAGTTTTAAATTATCAAGAAATGGACTTTTCCATGAGCTTTAATCCTCTAGCATTAGCTGTAGAAGCCGCTAAAAAAGGCTATTATGAAATGGCTCAAACTCGTGTGAATGCGACCGCTCAAATGATTTATCCTAAAACAAAGGGTGGAGAGCAAGGCAATGCAGAATATTTCCGAAAATCCTCTGTGTCGCTCTTCAACGCTTTGACAATGGCGTTAATGGATCGGGCTCATGAAACAGCTCAAAATGGAGAAGCAGATGCCTGGGACACAATCACTATTCCAAATGTCGCAAAATTCCTGAATGAATTAGGTTCTGAAGAAGTTTTTGTCAATTCTCAAAATGAAATTGTAGAAAATCCAGAACAAGGGGATTTAGTTACCAAAAAGTCTAAGATTACAGTTTATTTTGATAATCTGAGAATGGTTAATCGAAAACAATTCTCTAAATTCAGAGCAATGGCAGACAATGAATTTCGAGCCTCTGCTTTTGGTGGAGATGAAACAAGAGGAAATATTTACTCTAGCATGATTACGGGATTGAATCTCTTCTTGCAAGATAATGTGGCAAAGATGACTTCCAAAAATTCCATTGATATGGCTTCAGTTGGTTTTCCACGTCGTTTATCCATCAAATTCCGTTCTAGTACAAGTGAGAGCTTAGAAAATACATTTGCCTATCAAACTGCTAAAGTGACGATTCTAAGTATCAAAAAATGGGGATTGAAGACGCAAGAAATTGTTCATGTCAAAGAACAAACAGCTTTAGTAGATGGTCACGGCTATTTGAATTTTGTGATTGAGCCAAAATTACCAGATGAATTTCAAATCATTATTGACTTTGATTATGAAAACAATACGAATGTTTGGGTTAGAAACCAACGCTTCACTCTTGCAGCTGAAAAAGTATACCAAAAACGTGGCAAAATCATTCAACTGGATCGCTATAGCAAGAAGAAAGTTTTAGATCATGTAGCAATTGTCTCCATTGATAAGCCAGATGGCACTTTGTTAGAAAAAGAAGATATTGAACTTATTTATTCGGATCAGCCAAAGGTGATTTATCTCGTCACCCCTCCTCATCGATCAGAATACAATGCACTGGTTTCTATGTTTTTGGGTCAACTATTCAATGTCAATTATGAGCTGGCTCTTTCAAATGGCGGAAAATGTGTCAACCGGATTTTGCATGTCCTAGACGAGTTTACTAACCTTCCAGCCATTCCTGCAATGGCAACTAAAATCTCCATTGGTTTGGGTCAAAATATTTTGTATTATATGTGGATTCAAAACTTAGAACAGTTAGTTGATGTTTACGGAAAAGAAGTGGCAGAAACGATTAAGAATAACTGTGCTATTCACATGTATATTAAAACGAGCTCTAGTGATACCAATAAAGCCTTTAGCCAAGATTTGGGAACACGAACGATTACGATTCGCAGTAAGTCTGCCAATATCATTGATGAGGCAAATCCAAATGTTTCCTATCGAACTGAGAACCAACCTCTTCTTACACCTACGCAACTGGCTAAGTTGCAAGAAGGAGAAGTTGTTATTTTCCGGTATATCAAAAATCGGGATAAGACTGGTTATAAAACAACTGCAGATCCTATTTTTGCACATGATAAAACTGCTTTTCCTTATCGTTATATGTTCCTTCAGGAAGAATTTGACCGTAGCTTGAAACTAGCTGATATTCCAGTTGATTGTCCTCATCGAGGGTTAGATCTGCAAGAAATTGCCGTAGATGCTTCAACAGCTTTAAATAATCTAATTGATTGGCGAGAACGCTTGAACAGTCGAATTGGTGCTGGTGAAGTCAATCCAAAACTAGCTACTCGCTATAGAAAGAAACCGACTATCACTCAAAAAGTCTATTCAACTGAAGAAGAACTCTATCATGCTTTAGCTCAAGAAACGATTTTTGGAGATGAAGACTACAACAATGATTATTCAGATTTATTTGTGGATGATGTTTCTTAGCCTTGTCTATCTTATATAGTAAATTGTGTAAATAATTATATAATATAATACATAAAAAGATATTTAACTATTGAAATAACTCAATCATTCTGTTATAATGAACATGTATAGGAATTATAGAGGGAGAAAAACACATGAAGAAGAAATCGTTGTTTAGCCTGCTTACTTTAATCGTCATGTTAGTGGTATTAGCTGCTTGTGGGTCTAAAGTAAATAAAAATGGTGTACCAAATATTCTGAAGGATAAATATACTGGGTATTCTAAATTATCAGGATATGAATATCCTTTTATAGCTGGTGGGGATCAGTTAATTTTTGATAAGAAAGAAAATAGTATTACTAACAGCAAAGGTGATAAAACTTATTTTTCTGTAATTCCTGAAAAAGATCTTCCGCCAGCAACTAAAGGCGTGGTTACTAGCTTAAAATCTGAATTAAAAGATACTGAAAATTTCACAATTATTATTAGCAGAGAAAAACATCCTACTAAGAAACAGGCAGAAGCAACCTATCAAATTGCTTTATCAGCTGGGGGTAAGAAAATTCGTGTAATTGAATTGCGAAGAGATTATGCAGCTGAAGGTGGTTATTATGATTTTAGTGGTGAATCTGAATAGAGTAAAAAGTCTCAATTGAGACTTTTTCTTTTGCTCTTTTTCTGAAATGTCCCATTAACACAAAGAAAACTATTATCCTTTAAAGTAAAGATACTTTTAAAGAAAGAAGGTATCTTTATTGAATTATCAAACATATTCAGATTTAGTAAAAGATCTAAGTAAAGATTTTTTTGATATGAATGGACCCACAAATGGAAATATTACTGGAGATAATGCTACTAAATTTGCTCAATTCTATAATTACTGGGGAAATTATCTAGATCCGACTCCAGCTTTCCTGACTTATTTTATGGCTATTCCAGGAGGAATTGGAAAAGCCTTATACCAAATAACCGCTAGCTTAGAACATGTTTTTAACAATATGTTTAAGCTCTTTGGTCTCTTTGGCTATTTAGGTGATCAGAAAACCATTATCGGACAATTCTTTTATTGGTTTCAAATTGTAGGAGTCACGATTTTCACATTGCTTTTAGTGGCAAGTGCTATCACAGGTGTCTTCACAAAGCCGACAAAGTACAAGAATGTGATTGTTAATTTTCTGTTGGTTACTTTTGTTACCTCGGTTATGCCTCTATCTCTTACAACGATTGCGACTGCTCTAGCACAAGATGCTCAAACGATTCAAACGATTTCGGGAGATAAGGGGACAGAATATTCCTCTCTTGCTATTCAACCTATGAAAAATAATGTGGTAGATTTAAAAGTTTTAGTTGATCATGATTTTAATACAGAATTATTCCCAATGGATGATTATGGTTATATTAAACCCGTCAAAGCAGGATCTACAGCACTAAATAAGATTACAGATAGTAAGGACAAGCGAGATACACCAGATTTTGCGACTAAAATTGATTTTGCTGCAAAATACGGAGCATCTAATGAGGAACAACTTAAATATTGGGAAAAGAAAAAAGCAGGAATTAAAGGTCTCTTTTTACATAAGTTAAATTCTAATCATGATGGTGTGGAAACTATCACGACACATAGAATTGTTGATGGATTAAATGCTTTTGAAGCAGTATATCTTCGCTATAAAGTCAACTGGATTGGCATGTTTATGCAGTATATTATTTTGATTGTTTTGCTGATGAGTATGTCTATCAAGTTTGTCAAATCGGTCTTTGATATTATCATGGAAGCTGTTATTTCCCCAATTCAAGGCTATACTTCCCTTTCTTCTAGCAAGAAGTACAAGGAACTCCTACGAACGATAGGAGGGGCATTTGCTGGTATTATATTTGAAGTGGTTATTATGCGAATGACCTTAGAAATTTGTCGAGATTTACCAACTTTATCCGTGACCGCTATCACAAAACTTTCCGGTGGATTCTACGATGGATTGAACATGTGGGAACAATGTCTGGCTGCAAGCATTGTTTATATTGGTGTCTTCTTGGCAGCTATGCAGGGAGTGACCATGATTGAACGTTGGCTAGGTGTCTCAACAGGACATAGCGAGACAGCTCAACAACTGCTCGGTGCAATGATGATGGGGAATGCCTTTGCGACAGGTGCTGGTGCGATTGGTAAAGGTGGTTTCGCATTGGCACAAGGCGCTGGAAATATGGCAATGAAAACACCTGGAGCAGTTAAGAACGCAAGTAAACATGTTGGAAATAGCCTTGCTACAACAGGTGGAGGTATTCAAGGTATTTTTAATGCAGTCAAAGACCAAGGAATAGGAAATACCGTAAAAGGTGGGATCAGTAATGCGGTTGATTTAGCGGAAGTGATGGGGCAAAAAGCAGCGGATTATGCTGGAGGTGTCATGGATAACCTGGATGATAAAGCCCAAACAGGATTATATTCAACTTACAATGCTTTGAAGAATGATGATATTCCGGATCAAGCTCGTTTTAGATCTGGTGATAATAACGAACCTGAATATACCTTGAATCCTTCAGGCATGTATGGCGGAGAACCACTTTTTGAGGATCCTTCCATGGCAGACGGTGGAGTTAGTGATCCAACTAATCCAGTTGCTTCCCAAGCTCCAAAAACACCATCTTCTAAACAAAATTCACCTTCTTCAGCTAGAAATAATTTGAATCAATCCCTTTATCAAATGAATCGAATGCAACAACAAGCTCAACAAGCCGGTCAATATATGCAAGGACAGAGTCATATAAAGGGAGCTGAAATAGAAGATGAGGAAGATAGGTGATAACATGAAGCTTTCTGATAAAAAGATTGTGATTACAGGGAGTTTAAGACCGATGACAAGAGAAGAAGTTATTCTTTTCTTAAAGGAGCAGGGAGCTACGGTACAAGGGTTTATATCAGATCAAACCGATATTCTCATCGTTGGTCATAAGCAGTTGGATCTCTTTCAAATAGATAAGCGTTCCAAAAAGCATGAGGCTGCTCTTTCTCGAATTGCAGAAGGACAAACTATTACGCTTTTATCTGAAGAAGAATTCTTTCAGATCGTTAAGAAGTCTCAATTATGAGGCTTCTTTTTTCGCTGAAATGTTTAATAAATTAAATAACTAATTATCTAATTTATTAAGTGATAGGATAAACTGATTCTGAAATGTCCCATTAAAAACAAAAAAATCATTATCCTTTATACTGCTCTTATCATGATGGAATAGTTAGAAAGGAAAAAGAACTATGAATGAAAAATATGGTGTCCCCAGAGACATTAAAGCTCGAATGAAAATGATTGGTTTGTTTATGGCAGACATTAGTTTTGTTGGCTTATCAGGAATCATTGCTTTACGATATGCGACCAAAATTTTTCCTACTGAACAATGGTTTCAAATGATTCTATTTATTGTATTAAGTATGCTGCTGTCTTTGTATCTTGTGTTTCCAGCTAATGGCGGCAAGAAAAATTGGAATACACTCTATCTATTCTTCCGCCGGCGGAGAAGACGATATATTAGTTTAGATTACCAAAAAAGAGAAGGAGAAAGATAATGGCGATTCAACGACAAACAGCGTCTATCCAAGAAAAGCAACCGTTAGGAGGGGCGCATAGAAGTAAAAAAGAATACAAGCAGGAATATTTTGATATTCATTCTTGTATTGATTTGCTAGATGTTAAAGCGATTATGAAGAATCCGCAGGAGTACATTAAACTAGTAGACTTTGGTTATCTTCAATTTATGGAAATACCTGGAAAAGACTTAGGTTCTTTAAGTTATGTTGAAGTAAATCGAACCATCCAAAATTTTGAAAAGTGGCTATCTGAGTTTAATACAGATATTCAATTTGAAGTAACGACTCTTCCTACCAATACTGATGCACAGCGGATGCACCAGCGTCACTGGCTCAGTAAGGTAAGGCAAGAAAAGAGTCAGTTATCTCCGAATTCTAAGCGCTACTTACAATTAGAAGATCGAGAAAAACTACTACAGGAACAAATTCAGGTAGAAGAAAGTATTCAAAAAGAAATCTATAACACAGAGTTTATTTTGTGGCTATTTGCTCCAACAACTAGTGAATTAGATGAGTTAGTTCGTAAAGCCAAAAGCTACGGAAATAATGATTTTGTGCCTCAGGAGATCACTCACCTGAAAAAGGTTCAAATTATTACACAATATAACAATATGAACGAAAAATTGTAAGGAGGATTTTCATGCCAAAGATTTCAAAACGGAAACAACGAAAGTTACAAGCTGAGGGCTATGACTTGGAATTTATCAGTCAAGTGCAACCTCAAGGAAATATTGACTTCAAAAAGCATGACCGCTATTGGGTAAGTGGAGATGGTTGTCATACTGTCCTTCATTATTACGAATATCCTTCAGAGGATTTAGATCAATTTTGGTTGACAGATTTAATGCAAATTTCTGGAACTCGTTCTTTTCTTTCTCTTTATCGAGAAAACAATACAGAGCTTAAAAAAGATATAACGGATTCGATTGAAGAAAAGTCAACTCGAATCACGGGGAATAGCAAACTAACAGATAACCAGCAAGAATTAGATGAAATCCGAGATTTACAACAGCTGAATCGTGAGATTACTAAGAAAAATATAGCGATGTTAGGAATGTATGTTCGTGTCTTTGCTTCAGCTACTACAAAGGAAGAACTCTTTAAAAAAGTAGAGGAAATTAAAGATAAAACCTCAAATTATAAATCAACGATTTTATCAGGAGAATTAGACTTTGAATATCATTCTCCCTTTATTCCTGCTAAATATCAAGTTGACTTGCCAAATAATCGAAAAGGGAGATCCGTTAGAGCCCACGATTTAGCTGGTGGTTACTTCTTCAACCATACCAAGTTAGAAGACCAAAGAGGTTTTTATCTAGGCTGGACTCCTACGAAAGGAGCTGTCAACTTTAACTTTCTTGAGAGAAATGAAAAGCGGACTCGTTCCTTTATGATTCTGTCCGGAAATCCTAAAATGGGGCAAAAATCCTTTTTATTGAAGCATACAGACGGCTTGTATGCAAAAGGCAATTATATCCGAAATTTTGATGCGAATGGGACGTTTACAGAATTAACTCAAAAGCAACATGGCTTAAGTTTAGATTTATCAGGAGAAGTCAATCGTATTAACATTTTCCAGATTTTCCCGACTGCTACCAATGCAGAGGGGACAGAAGTGGATGAACAACAATCCTATAAACTGCATATTGAAAAGTTGAAAAATATCCTGAAGTTATTGAACGATCAAGTCACAGGAGATGACCTCATTACTTTCGGAAAAATTTTAAATGAGTTTTACATTGCAGAAAACTTATGGTTTGTGAATCCAACTATACATAAAGACGAACTAAGAGCTACGCAGTTAGAGAATGAAGATTATCCAATTCTATCCGATTTTCTTCTCTATTTGGATGACTACAAACGCCGATTAACTCAAAAGAGACAAAAAGATGAAGAAGAACTGAAATCCGTCAAACGCATTTATAATACGTTTAATGAGATAATGACATCTAACACTTCCATGTTTGAAGGCATAACGGAGTTTCAGGATATTTCAACTGAGCAAGTTGTAACGTTTGATTTATCAGGATTGAAAAATATGCCGAACTTATTAAATGCTCAAATCTTTTCTGTTTTGTCTCTTGTATCAGCGGACATTGTCAATAATGGTAAACGCTGCAAGCGGCTCTTAAAAGAAAATCCTAAGTTATCTGAAATGGATTTAGAACACTATATCGTTAATATTAGTGAGGCACAAACTCTCATCAATCCACGCTATGAAACAAGTGTTAAATTATTAGCAGATGTCATTGATTCGATGGGAGAGAACTTTGCAGGAGTTGTCCTTTCCGTAAATTCATTACAAGGTATTCTTTTTGAAGCAGGTTCTGGAAATCATAAAGATCCGTATGTAATTGCTGTAAAACGCATTTTTGAGCTGATGCAATACCGTGTCTTTGCACAAACAGATGAAACAAGCGTACCATTACTTGCCAATGCTTTAACGAGCTCTATGAATCAGTCGGAATTAGAAACGCTCCCCCGACTTAGTAAGGGACAATTATTCATGAATATTGCAGGAGTTGGGAACCTGGTATTCAACCAGCAGTTGCTTCAGTCAGAAGTTCAACGCTATGGTGGGATTCAATAACAAATGAGGAAATGAAATGGATATTGTTGATATTTATATGGAATGTGGAGACTTTCATAAAGCAGTTGAACGTTCTGGTCTTCCTATTCACGTGGCTCATCTAAAATTATTACAAAGTGGTTGTCTAAAAATCCAAGATAAGATTCAATACGGTTCACGAACCGCTAAGCTTGGTGGTATGGCTGAAGAATTATTTCAGAAGTATGTTCCAGATGCAGTAGATGCGAATAAGTATTTCAAGAAAAATAATCCGGTCTATGACTTTTGGTTCGATGGATTGACAATTGATGTGAAATATAGTTCGTTGCACAAAAATAAAAATGGCAGCTCGACATATTGGCAGTTTAGGACTAAAGGGGAGCAAGATTTTATTGTGGCTTTTTTAGAAAAAGAATGTGGTTTAGAATTGCAAGACCCGATTATCTTATTAGTCCCCATGCAATTTTTAGATGAACAAAAAGAGCTTCACATCTCACAATCCGGTCCCTGGTTAAAAGAATTTCAAATTGAGCCTGAGGAATTGTATAGCTTTTTAGAGGAATATGCAAGTTTGAGAAAAGAAGGATTGTTTTAAAAAATAATAGAAGGGATAAATGAAAATGCCTAAAAATATACAAGAGGACAAATCAGAAAAACTGGGTTTCTTTGCTCGTAGAAAAAGAGCGATTGATCACTATGTAGCTGTTCGGAAAGAAAGATCAAAGGGAGTGAGAGATTATTTTGCTTCCGAAGGAGAGTCTGATCCCGAACGATTAGCAGCCCAACGAGAACGAGACAAAGTCTTTGTACAAGGGTTAAAGAAGATTGGAATCGGAGTCATTCTTTTTCTTGTTTTTTACGCTATTTTAAGAACAATCTTAGGGCTTTGGTAGAAAAGAGGTGAGGAATTGAAAAAGTGGTTCAATTTTAAAATTGTTCTTTTTCTTGGCTCTATCATTACATCTATTGTGGTCTTTCTGATGCTGCTGACAAGTATTTTGGGAGCTATATCCAGTAAGCAGGATGACTGTTCTACTACTGAAACAACCATTACTTCCAGTCCAACAAGTTCAGGAAATGCCTCTATTGATTCTTTTGTAAAGGAACATGAGAATGCTTATATAGAATCATGGAGAGTTGGGGGCTTCTTACCTTCGGCTTCCATTGCTCAAACAATGGCTGAAACTTCTTTTTCTATGAATGTGCCTTCTTTCGCTTCAGCGCACAATATGGGCGGTGTCAAATGGACTTCAGCGGCAACTTATCCCAAGACTATTGAATTATTTGGCTCTAATGCTGTTTCAGGTAGTGGTTCAGGAACGACTGTTGGAGATAATACTGGTGGTGGTTATACTTGGTTTAAAGATTTTGATGTTGGAATTGTTGGAAAAGCAGAGTTCATGAGTCGTCAAAGCCTTTACAAGGCAGCTATCAATAACACAGATGGAGTTGGGACATTAAATGCAATTGCAGATGGTGGCTGGGCGACTGATCCAAATTATAAGACAACTCTTAATCAAATTTATCAGAATTTAGGAAGTAAATACAAATGGTTAGATGAAAAAGCCATTTCAAAATACGGGCAAAAACCTGTAAACTTAACTGAATCCTCTACCAATACATCTAATTCGTCATCAACCTCTATTTTTTCAGCTGAAGAAGAAAATCCCTGTGAAGATTCTTCAGACAGTGGAAGTGTAGCTGACGGAACGGGAACAGTCCCAGCTGATGCAACCGCTTGGGGTTATCAGCCAGACAATCTACCAGCTAGCTTAAAGCCTTACATTATTGATCCTAAAAGTCTTGGAATGAACTACGGAGGAACGCAAGGCTGGAATTTAACAGGCAGTGGTCCATCCTTAGATGGTCAATGTGTAAATTTAACGATCAGTATGGCAAATAGCATGTACGGACATTCTGGAAATGTTTTAGGAAATGGGGTTGATCAAGCAGGTGCTTGGGCAAGGATATTTGGAAATTCGGTCAAGAAAAAACCAAAAAAAGGTGCAATCTTTTCTAATTCCTCTATTCCCCAATACGGGCATACAGGAATTGTCTGCCATGTCTTCCAAGATGGATCGGTCTTGATTTGTGAGCAGAATACCCCAATAAGCGGTTGGGATTCTTATCATAAGGCTTATACATGGAATTATCGAATTGTCCGCCCAGAAACACAAAAGGCAGAACAATGGACGTTTGCATATCCGGATAACAAAGCGCCAAAATTGACAAAATAATGTATAAAAAGAAGAGGAAGTTTATGTTAGAAAAATCAAAAGAACATTGGGTTTGGGTGATATTAGTTTTATTACTTCTTTTCTTTGCAGGGCTACGAATTGTACAAGTCTCTCATTCTTCACGAAAAGAGCCGAAAACAACACAATCTAGCTCTTCCTCTAAGACGAAGAATTCTTCGACATTAGAGGAGGAAACACCCGATCAACGCAATTATCGTAAAGCAAAATTAAAGCTAGAGCATCCTTATACAGAAGCCTCTCAAGAAGCAAAACAATCAGTGATTGAATCTGTTAATGCTGCAGTAGATGCTATTATCAAAGCTAAGAGTTTATCAGAAGTGAAGGCAACCTATGAGAATCATTTAGCTATGAGTCAAGGTGGAATGATTCAAACTTTTGCGATGGCTATATTAGTAAATCGGTATCAATATCAGTCTTCTCAGTTAGAGGTCATGAAATCGGATAATGATGATGTTGTTCAAGTCATTATTCCTTTAGTTAAAGAAGGAGAAGAGAAATGCTACTTTATCGCAAATTTTAATACAACTGTTAAGCAGATACAATTAACATCTTATATCGGTGGACGTATTGGAGGAACTTACGGGTAAAATAGTTTATAAAGATAAATGATAAGAATTTTAAGTAAATACATAAAAAGTTATTTAATTTTTTATGTATTTTTTCTTGACAAAGTAGTTGAATGTGATATAATAAATATAAAGTTATTTAATATAATACTTAATAACAAAAACAAGTTGTTAAATAACAAAGTGTGTATAAAGATATATAGGAGAAGAAAAATGACAAAGATTTATACAACAAATATAAAAAAGGGTGGAGTTGGAAAAACAACTATAACATTTAATGGCGCATTTTATTTGGCTGTCAAGAAAAACAAACGAGTTTTACTCATAGATTTAGATGATTCTTGCAATTTGACAAAGCGTTTTATTGACTATTACGAAGAACCAATTCCAGAAATTTCTACTGTAAAAGCTTTATTCTCAGATGTTGTTCCAGTTCCTCTTCGATTAACTGATCATTTATCTATTATTGCAGGATACGATCATCTTAATGAATTGACAAAAGAAGTAGAAGCAGGAAAAGGAAGAGGCTACCTACTATCCTGGTATTACAGTCAATTAGATTTTATTGAAGCAAATTATGATTATATTTTAATTGATACGCATAATGATTTCAGCATTTTCACCAATAATGCGATTGCTGTGTCAGACGTGGTATTAGCTATTGCGGACATAGATGAAGATGCTATTGAAAAATTAAAACTAGAAGAACGACAAATTGCTCAATTAACAAAAGACTTTATCAATCCTATGACCAATCAAAGCTTTGTCAATACAAGATTGATTAAAGTTGGAAATAAGGTAGTCAAAAATACAAGTGATTCTCAGGCGTTCAAGCGAGCTTTTGAAGCGATGATGAAAAGAGATAAGCAATTTCTAGGCTATTTTGAAGGACGGAGTTTATTTGGTAAAACAAAAACAACTAGACAACCCTTGACTTCATTAGAAGAGACTCATCAAACGCCCTCTTATCGCCAATTTTTCAAAAATACTTGGGAGTTGTTTGATAAAATCTTTACTCTCCCAATTGAATAATACATTATTTGTGATATAATAAGATAAATAAGAAAATAAATAAGAAATTACATAAGGAGTTTTTGAAATGGCGAAGAAAGAAAATCAAGCTGATTTTATGAAAATGTTTAATGAGGAGCCTCAAACAGCTCCTGTTCAACCCTTACCTAAGAAACAGCTTTCTCCAGTAGGATATGAAAAAAAGAAGCAGGTTACATTTGCTATGACCCCTTCTATCAGGAGTAAGTTAGATGACATTGTTGACTACTATTCTTATAAGTCTGCTTCTGCTTATTTAGAAGAAATGATCAATCAGGAGTGGCAGCGTATTCAATCATAAAAAGGAGAAAAACGCATGTTTATATTTAGTTTTAAGCGTTTGTGGTATTTGATATTTGCGGCAATTGCCATTGCAGGACTTCAAATATTTTATAATCAGTTTGGATTTTCAATGCTTGTGTTACTAATTGTAGGTTTACTTGCTTTAAAATTTTTTCCAGCAGCAGTTATTCCTATTATAATTATCTCTCTATTCGTTTATTTGAATAATGGTTTTTCATTTGTTGCAGACATTATTCAATTTATTTTTATCGGACTTCCGTTGTCTATTGTAATGGCAGGACTTTTATTTCCGTTTGTAGAATCTTGCCAAAGTAAAATTCGTAGATATAAAAAGAAATAAAATAGAAAGATAAATGAAAAGTAAAATTTAATTGTAAAAAGTTGTTCGTTTGAGCAGCTTTTTTTGTCAGAAAAAAAATAAATTTGAAGAGCTATAAGAAAAAAATTACAATTTTCATAAATCATTTTCATGAGGGAGAAGGTTTGTGAAAGTAATAGATGAACGTAAGTTGAAAGACAAATTTATAGTAGGAACTGAGAAAGACTTTTATCGGAACATTAAAAAATATGATGAATCAATGATCCCTGTAATGAAAGCAAGAGGTTATACTTGTATTCGTTCAGCTGAAAGGACTGTTGCGTTTACATTTGGTGAGTTCTGCTTCAGTAGGAGGAAATGGAAACGTGGATCAGAGTGGTATTCACCGGTTGATGAATGGCTGGGGTTAGATAAAAACAGTCGTTATTCTAAAGAACTGATTTATCAAATTGCAGAATTATCTACAATGATGTCTTATGACCATGTTGTTAAAGTTGTGCAAATGATGTATCATGTTAAAATTACAAAACCAACAGTCATTAAGACAGTAAAGTTTGCGTATCAATTGAGAAACCAGTACGAAGAATACCAATATTATCAGGAAGAAGTGAAAAAGAAAGATAAAATTAAAGCTGATATTATTTTTGTAGAAGGAGACGGGGTATTCTTACGAATTTTAGACGAAGAAAACAAAGCTGGTTATAGAGACTTTGCTCATTTTGTGATTCATACAGGTAGTAAAAAAATTGAAAAGAATCGTTGGAAATTGGAAAATAAAAAGAGTATTATGTCAATCAGTAATCGACATGCTAGAGAGATGGTCTTGGATTATCTTTATCAAAATTTTGAAATTACCGAAAATACAATTTTAATTACAAATTCTGATGGTGGTCACGGTTATACACCTTATGTATTTAAAGAATTTGCCAAAGTATTAGGAATAAAACGTCATGAACACTTTTGGGATGAGTTCCATGTTTATAAAGAAATTGACCAAATGTATAAAGGTTATCCGGATGATTTAAAGAATAAACTATATCAATCTATTCAAACGCATGATAAAAAATTGTTACGAACAGTATTGGATACAACAGAATCGCTATTGACTTCCGCCGAAGAAGAAAATTTTTCAAAATTCTCTAAAAAGTTCTTAAGAAATTTTCAATATACAAAACCGCTTGAATTGAGGGGCTTTCGGTATTTACCAATAGGCATTATGGAATCTCAGCATAGAAAGATTACTTATCGGATGAAAAAGAGAGGAATGATATGGAGTCAAACAGGAGCGGAATCGATGACTAATATGATTCTATTATCAAAATCCGGTCAATTAAGAAAATTATTCTTTGGTGAGTGGCAAAAAGAGTATCAGGAATATAAAGCAGCAGAAGAGTTGACTGCTGCAACAATCAAGGTTCGACAGAATCATATCAAAAAGGATTATCAATTTTACAGCTTGAAAAAAAGATGGTAAGAAGATTTGGCACATATTAAAAAAATCTAGTATTACTAGGTCTTTTTGAGTGTGCAATTTTTTAAAAAATCGCTCAAAATACTTGTCTTGTGTGTTAAAGTATGTTAAAATTAACTTAATTTAAACGAATAAAAAAAGGTCGTACGTGCGTCCAACACATACGACCACCGAGTTTAGCAATCCACACTTGCTTACTCAGTATATATGACTATGATAAAGGATAATTAAATCATTGTCAAGGGCTGAGCAAGTAATTGTTCAGTCTTTTTTTAAAAAATTTGCTAAAAATCAACTCTCCTTTAACTTAAATATTGTTTTTTCTACAAAAGTTTACCACATTCGT
>NZ_KV826425.1:0-1408 GCF_001835915.1 Streptococcus sp. HMSC034E12 | reverse complement strand
TTTTATACGTGATACATGAGAATTTTATACGTGAAAGGTGAGAAGAATTAAAAAAAGAATTTACTTTTTCTCTTTTATATTATATACTAATACATAAGGAAAAAGTACGTGAGGTTTGAACATGAAAAAGTCGAAGTCAGAAAATGCTTTTGAGGGGTTGATGTCAAGACAAGATTATTTAGTAGTGCAAGCAAATGACCTAGCGAAAGCCTTTGGAAATTTAAAAGCCTTTGAACATAAGCTATTGGATTATTGTTTTAGCTATGTGACCAAAGAAAGCACTGCAACAGATACATTTACGACAAATGTAAAAGAGGTGCTGAAGAACTTTGGATTGAATGCTTCAGGGTTCAATTATGAGCGAGTGGCACGTGGCTTTAAAGCCTTAAACGAGAACACTGCCTTATATCTACCAATCGTTGAGAATGGCGTTAAAGGGATATTGATGACCCAGTTATTTAGAAAAATAAAATTCTTAGCTAATGGTGAAGTGGAATTTATCTTTTCAGAAGATGCTGCGCCTTACGTATTTGCTTTACGTAGCCAGTTCTTCTCGTTCAAATTGGCAGAGTTAGCTCAAATCAAATCAAAGTATGCCATTATTTTGATGAAATTGTGGGAAGCAAATCGCTTTAAAAATCAGCGTGTTACAACGATACAAGGTGACTTGGAAGAATGGCAAGATTGGTTCTTAGGAACTGAAAAGAGATTGGCACCAGCTATATTTGCAAGGGATTGTCTAAAAGTAGGTGCAGAAGAACTGGAGAAGAAGTTAGGAATTGATGTCTGTTTGACTGTGGTTAAGAATGGTCGCAAGGTCATTGGCTATGAAATGCAACTGACGGACAATAGACAACTGCTGAAATAATAAATCAAGCGAAATAGCGTAACGCTATTGACGTTTGTTTTGTAATTTGAGATAATGCTTTTAAGCAACACGAATAAGAAAAATCAGCTTGGGTAGATGGTAACACCCCTTGTTGATTTCTTTTGTTCAAAATACCAAAATATCTATGCAAAACATAGCAAGTTTAATCAAAAGGGTAGGTGTAGGGTTAGGTCGGGAAAGGCGTAGCCCCCGACCGTGTAACCCGTCTACACCGCTCACACTTTTGATTAAACGTGAGTGTGGGAGTAGCTACTCCCACACTCATTCGAAGAACCGACTACTCTAACAGTCGGCAAAAATAACGTGAGATGTACGAAGTACCAGCCGACTGCAAGTCCATTATGTGGCAAAAATCACGATGTGACGGGCGTTTTGGCGATTTTTGGAGAGTTACAAAATGTGTAACAACGAGCGTAACGAGAGTGAAAGGAATAAAAAACATGGGAAAAAATCAACAGGAATCAAGCCTTAAAATTGCTGATTTGCGTAAGGCTCAAAAGGGTTTCAAACCTCAAAAAA
>NZ_KV826424.1:0-39090 GCF_001835915.1 Streptococcus sp. HMSC034E12 | reverse complement strand
ATATTTTTTGTCTAACTTTTTGGGGGCAGTACATTTTTTACTCAATGATTCGTCTTTTTGTTTACTCATTTATCATAAAATTTTGCTTAATAGTTCCAAGCTGAAAGACCTTGAGCATTATAAGCACGGTAAGCAGCTTGAATCTGATCATCTACTGTTGCTGTTGAACCCCAACCTGGCATAGTTTGGAAAAGACCACTAGCCCCTGATGGGTTATAAGCATTTACTTGTCCGTTTGACTCGCGAGCAATAATATGCTCCCAAGTTGATGCTGGGACACCTGTCAATTCTGCCATACGAGCAGCCGCATAAGATCCCGTAGCACCAGCAGTATTTCCATTAGGAAGAACAACATTTGAAGAAGTGCTTGCTGTAGCTGGTTGCGAATAAGTAGTAGAAGCAGCAGGTGCGTTATATGTCACATCTTCATAAGTTACAGCTTCTTCTGTTGTAGTTTCTGTTGAAACTTCTGAATTTTTCTCTTCATCAAGTTCTAAAATTTGCCCAACTTTAATCAAGTCAGGATTTTCAATTCTATTGAGTTCAACAATTTTTTCAACTGATGTATTTTTTTCTTTAGCGATTTCTGATAAAGTATCACCTGATTTAACAGTATAAGATTCAGCACTTGCAATAGCTCCTGTTGCAAAAAAAGCAACTGCCGTAAAAAGTCCTGATAAAGTCCATTTCATTGATTTTGTATTCATGTATATATCAATTTCTCCTTTTTTCGTATAATACTATATTACACATAAAATATTACTATAATCTTATAATTGTATTACAAAGATTACAGAAATATTGATTTTATACGCAAAAAACGCCCTTCAAGACGTTTTTTAGCTAACAATAATATAAGTTTTTTAACTTTTTAAGAAAGACAACATCAAACCTAAGGCAAACATAATAAAAATAGAAAAGGTATCTGCTTTTTTCCATCTCAACTGCCGATAACGACTTCTTCCTACACCACCTTGATAGCCTCTCGCTTCCATAGCAGTCGCCAAAGCATCCGCACGCTTAAAGCTAGAAGCAAATAACGGAATTAAAATAGGGATAATTGATTTTACTTTTTGAACAATATTTCCTTCACCAAAATCAACCCCACGCGCCCTTTGAGCATTCATAATCCGTGTCGTATCATCCATCAAAGTAGGAACGAAACGTAAACTCATTGATAACATCAACCCTATTTCATGAACGGGCACTTTTAATGCTGCTAAAGGCTGCAATAATGATTCAACTGCGTCTGCCAAACTAAGTGGCATTGTTGTTAAAGTTAATAGGGTAGAAAAAATAATAATCAAAAGAAAACGACTAAAAATGATACCCGCCTGAGCCAGACCTACTTCAGTAATTCTAATAAAGCCAAATTGAAATAAAGTCGTGCCACCAGATGTAAAAAATAGTTGGAATAAAGTGGTAAAAGCAATCAAAAAGACCATAGATCTTAATCCTTTAAGGAAAAAACCTAAAGGAATTTTGGAAAGTCCAACTAATAACATTGTAAAGACGAATAATAGTCCATTGGTTACAATATTATTTGCCAAAAAAATAATTAAAATAAAGAAAAACATTGACAAAAGTTTGCTGCGAGGATCTAGTCGATGAATGATTGAATTTCCAGAAACATATCGCCCCAAAATCATACTATCCATGTAGTAACTCCTTAAATTCTTCTATGGTGATAGGTAAATACGGAAGAGTTAGCCCTCTATTTTTTAATTCTTGTGCAAATTTTGTAATTTTAGGAACTCCTAGTTGAATACTTTCCATAAATGCTACAGCTTGAAAAACTTGCCGAGGCTTTCCGCTTTTGACTAATCTTCCTTTTTCCATCACATAGACGGTGTCTGCAAAATTAGCGACATCATCCATCAAATGCGTTACCAAAACAATGGTCATTCCTGCTTCATGTAATCGCTTAAATAAACTCATCAACTCTTTTCGTCCAGCAGGATCTAAACCTGCCGTTGGCTCATCCAATACAAGAATATCTGGTTCCATAGCTAGAATACCAGCTATGGCTACTCGACGCATTTGTCCCCCAGACAGTTCAAATGGGCTACGTTCAAATAATTCTTCTGAAATTCCAACAAGAGTTAATTTTTCACGTGCTACACGTTCAGCGTCTTCCTTTGATACTCCAAAATTTTGTGGACCGAAAGCAACATCTTTTAAAACGCTCTCATCAAAAATCTGACTTTCAGCAAATTGAAAAACCAATCCTACCTTTTTACGTACTTGTTTAATATCTTTATTTACAGATGTGGAAGTAATTTTGACATCATCAATCACGACACTTCCTTCAGTTGGCACTAAAAGCCCATTCAGCAATTGTAAAATAGTTGATTTTCCACTACCTGTATGACCAACCAAAGCAGTATATGAGCCATCTTTTATTTCTAAATTGACTTCAAAAAGGGCAGGATTCTCAAAAGGAGTGCCTGCTTGATAAGTATAACTTACATTTTCTAAAGTGATTCCCATAAATAATCCTGCAATTTTTTTTCTGTTAAATAGCGCTCTGGCAATTGAAAGCCTGAGTCCAGCAAAGTTGCTTTTACTTGATTTGTAAAAGGTTCATCTAAACCTAAATCTTCTAAATCCACTCGTGAGAAAAGCTCACTTGGTGTACTAGTTGACTCTACTTGTCCTTCTTTCATCACCAAAACTCGGTCACTAAGAGCTACTTCATCCAAATCATGCGTGATAGAAATAACAGTCATACCATGTCGATCTTTAATTTTTTTAACTGTCTGAATCAACTCTAAACGCCCTTCTGGGTCCAACATACTAGTTGCTTCATCTAAAATAATGATGTCAGGACGCAAAGCAACCACACCAGCAATAGCCACGCGCTGCTTTTGTCCACCAGAAAGCCTTGCAGGTTCACGTTCTTTAAAATCTTGCATTCCAACAATGTCTAATGCTTCTTGAACTCTGTCAAACATCGTTTGGTAATCCATCCCTTGATTTTCCAAACCAAAGGCAACATCATCCTCAACAGTCGCCCCTACAAATTGATTATCTGGATTTTGAAAAACCATCCCAATATGCCGCCGTTTTTCCCAGATATTTTCAAAAGTTAATTTATCTCCATCAATGATAATCTCGCCACTTTCTGCTTCCAACAAGCCATCTATTAAACGAATCGTCGTAGACTTGCCACTGCCATTATGCCCCACAATAGACAGCCACTCTCCTTGTTTCACGTGAAACGTCACATCTTTAAGGATATAACTATCTACATGATTATCGTATTTATACTTTAAATGCTGAACTTCAATGATATTTTTCATATTATCTAAATGTGTCTTTAAAGAGATAAGCACTTCCTTTGAGGTAATCATAACCTGAATAAATCGTAAAAATCAATGCAATATATAGCAAAACTTGTCCTAGCAGTGTCCAGTGCAATAACAGAAAAATAATGGAAAACATCTGCGTAAATGTTTTTATTTTCCCAGGCATCGCTGCTGCTAAAACTGTTCCTCCAGTTTCAACCAACAATAGCCGCAAACCTGTCACAGCTAACTCTCGACAAATGATAACCGCAACCACCCAAGCAGGTGCCATATTCATTTCAATCAACATAATAAAAGCTGACATGACCAATAACTTATCTGCCATCGGATCAGCAAATTTCCCAAAATTTGTTACAACCTTCCATTTACGAGCCAAATATCCATCCAAATAATCTGTAATGCTGGCTACTGCAAAAATAATCGCTGCAAAGACATGTATTCCAACAGAGTGGCCCAAGGATAGTACTAAAATAAAAATTGGAATTAAAGCAATCCGCAAAAGAGTTAAAGCATTGGGAATATTTTCTTTTTTCATTTTCTTTTCCTTAACTATTTATTATAAGTGTAATTGTACCTGTCAAACTTGTCAAGCCTGACGTATCAATCTGTTGATTATCAATTGTAATGGTCACACCTTGAACCACACCAAGAGTAATTGTTGAAGCAGTCCCTGGAGAGATTGTAGTTGACACACTTTGATTCTCAGGACTTAATGTTGCACCACCTTCTAAGTCTGTACCTGTAACACTTACCCAACTAGTTGTATCACTAACAGATAGTTTTAAATTGACAGGGCCAGTTGCACCTGTCAAGGTTGCTGTCAAGTTGTTACCATTTCCTGATACAATCAAATTTGTCTTTGAACTGCTAGAAGATTCACTAGAAGTTGCCTCACTAGTCGAACTAGAAGAAGTGGTTGTCTGTTTGTTTACAACACTATAACTTGATGAAGGAGTGGTTGCTAATGAGTTATGGTGAACGTATGTCCAAACATAATAACTAACAAAAGATAAAATAGCTAATGCAAGAATCGTCAGATAAAATAATGGTAAAAAAGAAGTTCGTTGTTTTTTTGTTCTTCGACTTCTAAAATTCTCTTCCTCATCAACATCCACTTCATCATAAGTAATCATGCTTCCTTCTTCATAAGCATCAAGAATAATTCGCTCATCTAAATCAACAGCCCAAGCATATTTTCTTAGAAAAGAACGAGCATAGAAGGGACTGGGAAGACGATCAAAATCATCAGCTTCCATAGCTTCCAGTAGCTCTAACTGAATATCTGTTTTCTTTTGTAAATCTTCCAAGCTCATTCCTTGATTAATACGAGCTAACCTCAGGACTTCACCGATTGTTTTCTTTCTCATACACACTAGCCTTCTTTCTATTAAACACTATTTTACCAAATTTCACCAAAACATGAAATCATTTTGGAAAAATAGTAAAATCAATCATTTCACAAGAATCAATAAAATGATGTCCTATCTCAATCACATCAACTAAACTGATTGTCTGTAAAATTTTTGGTAAATCAAATAGATTATCCCCTTCTGAAAAGATTTCGTATTGAGTGGCAATATATTCTAATGAATTCAGTCCATGTAAAAAATTGCCAAACATTTCACTTTTTATAATATCAAGATGCTCTTCTGTTACATCAGGGTCTTTTTCAAAACCACGAATCGCAGAACGAAATTGGTGAGACAGAGCAACTGGCTCACTAGTATCCATTGTTAATATCACAAAGTGAAAATCTTTTTCTACTTCAACTTCTAACGATAATGAGTTGTCTATTTTTCTAGCCTCATAAAGCGTTTGAAATCTTTTAGATGTCCAACCAAACATCATTGCAAATAGCAGTTTTAAAGCAGTCTTATAACGAAATAAATCGGTTCCCACTAACGATTGACTCCCACGTAATCCGATTGCAAGTTTAGAACTTGCCACTTCCATTCGAACACTCCCTGTAGAAATAACAGGATTTAACGCAAGGGGAAAACGTCTAATCAAACTTTCTTCATCAATTCCCTTCAAAGATTCGTGTTGTTCCTGAATAACAGCAATGGTCTTTTCTAAGTCAAAATTACCAATCAGCAGTAAACTCATATTAGATGGATGGTAAAAGGTTTCAAAGTTTTCATCCAAATCCTCAACGGTTATTTCTGCAATTGATTCAACGCTTCCTGCAATATCTTCTGCCAATGGAGTGTCTGGATAAAGATTTGCTAAAGTGTGAAAAAACAGGCAATAATCTGGATTGTCTTTGTACATATTAATTTCTTGCTGAATAATTCCCTGTTCACGTTGAACGGATTCTTCTGTAAAGTAAGCATTTTCTAGTAAACTTTGCAACAATCTAACATTTTCTAAAATATTGTCCGTCGCCGAAAAAAGATAACTGGTCTTAGTAAAACTTGTAAAGGCATTGCTCTCAGCGCCTAATTCAACAAACTGCTGTAAAAGATCTTGACCATTTTCATCCTCAAATAATTTATGTTCTAGAAAATGTGCAACTCCTGCAGGGTATTGAACAGCTTGATTAGAACCACGTGGAATAAAATAAGTATCAATTGAGCCAAAATTTGCTGTCATAATCCCATAAGTTTCATTGAAATCTCGTTTTGGTAAAAGAAAAACTCTTAGACCATTTCGTAAAGTAGTCTGATAGACTGCTTCTCCAACTGCTGGATAATCCTTCCTCTCCATTTTTAAAGTTTGCATTATTTTCCTTCCATAAAATAAATCGCTTGTAGCCTGAGTTGTGTTGCAGCGACAATGATATCTTCTCGGCTGACTGCTTCTAAAGCATTTAGCCAAACAGAAATTGGCATAAATGTTTTCCGCAAAACAGATGCCATATAAGCTTGTTCTATCAACGTATTTTGCCTATCTAAAGAAAGGAGCATCGCATTTCGTAGCATTTGTTTGGTCTGATTTAACGCCTCATCAGTAAAATGTCCTTTTTTTAAATCTGCAATTTGTCGATAAATTAAACTCACTGTTTTTGTTCGATTTTTCCTATCAATTCCAGCATAAATACGCATCATACCCGAAAAAATATCAATACTACTTGAAATTGTATAAGCTAGACCCTCTTTTTCCCGAACATTAACAAATAATTTTGAATGAGCAAAGCCACCTAAAAGTCCGTTTAATACAATAAGAGGGATATGAGTCTTATCGCCATATTGAGTAGAAAAATGATATCCTAATTCAACAATAGATTGATGAGCATCTTTTCGCTCCAATGATTCTTTTAAAATATTCGAAAATTCTTGATGATAATGCAATTGTAAACTAAGTTGACGAGGATGTAAACCAAAGGTTTTCATATATTCACAGACTTCAATCTCATTAAAATCACCCATAAAAAAGATATCAATTTTATCATTTTGAAGCATTTTTTGAAAAATAGCAAAACTACTTTCTGGTGTTTCCTTGTCAACTAAGTCTGGCGTAGCTAAACGAGGAGTTTGCATTTCCTTTTCTGTATAAAATAATTTACTCAGCTCTTGATGTGCGTGATAAAAATGATCTTCAATTTCAGCTTTTAAATCATTGAGTACATTCGTTTTTTCAATTTCAAAAACAGCCTGATTAAAAGCTCCTTCATTCGCTAAAGGTTTTAACAAGCTATCTTTTAAAAAATCAAGTATCTCTCCTGTTAGTGTATTTTTTCGACTTAAAAATGCATCGCTAACAAAAGAGATATTTAAATCCACGTAATGTATTAGTCCTCTGCGTGATAATCCCGTTGAAAAGTTGGCACCATAAAGAGTTGCTAATCGTTCACGAAAAATCTGCGAAGTTGGATAGATTTCATTAGCTGTTTCAAGCATACTTGCAACCAGCACGCGCCCCGCTATCGTATCCGTAGACATCGGAGCTGAAAACCTCATTTTTATTCGATTCGTTTTAAATTTTTTTGATGTTATAAAATGGAGATCTACTCCAGAAACCAGCTCCATAGTGTCCCTCATGTTCTTTTAATATTGACTTCTATTATATCACGAAACGACTCCTAATTTCTCCTTCAAGCTTTATTCTTTCAACTTAAAACGTTTTCTTAATGGTGTGCTTGTGATAATTCTAATATCATCTTTTCATCTAATTATGATATAATGACAAAGATCGAGGTGAATTATGGAATATAAATTATTTGATGACTACATCACTCTACAAGCATTATTAAAAGAAGTCGGAATCATTCAAAGTGGTGGTGCTATTAAAAGCTTTCTTCAAGAAAATCAAGTTTATTTTAATGGAGAGCTCGAAACTCGCCGCGGAAAGAAAATTCGCATTGGCGATACCATTACTCTTCCAAATCAAAAATTAGAAATACTGCTGACTGCACCAAATGAAAAGGACAGGGGGGAGCATGAAAAAGAACTTTTAGAAAAAAGACGAGTTGCCACCCTTGTAAAAGAAATGAACAAAAATATCAAAAAAAGTAAATCAACAACAGTAAATCAAAAAGCCAATAAATCTAATAAAAAAGCTCCTATCCGCTTCCCAGGTATTTAATATGTGGTTAAAAAACTTACAAATTCAACATTTTCGTAATTATGAAGCAACTGAAATAGATTTTCCTTCTGGTCTCAATATTTTTCTAGGCCAAAATGCTCAAGGAAAAACAAATATCTTGGAAGCTATCTATTTTCTTGCATTGACACGAAGTCATCGAACTCGTTCAGACAAAGATTTAATTTATTTCTCCAAAGATACCCTGAAAATATCTGGACAACTTGTTAAGCAAACTGGAAATATTTCTTTGGAAATTGACTTGACACCTAAAGGAAGAATTACAAAAGTTAATCATCTAAAACAAAGCAAACTATCTGATTATGTTGGAAATATGAATGTTGTTTTATTTGCTCCAGAAGATTTACAGTTGATTAAAGGAGCTCCAGCCCTTAGACGAAAATTTATTGATATAGAATTGGGGCAAATTAAACCAATCTATTTATCTGATTTATCACATTACCACCATGTCTTAAAACAAAGAAATACTTATTTAAAAACAGCAAAAACAATGGATGAGACTTTTTTAGCAGTTTTAGATGATCAACTAGTAGAGTTTGGTTGTCGTGTTATGCAGCATAGGATAGAATTTCTCAAAAAATTAGAGCACTTTGGTCAACAAAAACATTTGGAACTCTCAAGTCATTTAGAAAACGTAACCATTAAGTACTGCTCTTCTGTTCCACTTTCAGATTCCAATAAGTTAAAAGAATCTTTCCAAATTGCATTAAAGCAAAGCCGTAGTAGAGATTTATTTAAAAAAAATACTGGAGTTGGTCCCCATCGAGATGATATTGCTTTTTATATCAATGACATGAATGCCAATTTTGGTAGTCAAGGACAACATCGAAGCGTAGTTTTATCTCTCAAACTGGCAGAAATTGAGCTCATGGAAACTGTTACTAAAGAAAAACCAATTCTTCTACTTGACGATGTTATGAGTGAACTTGACAATAGTCGTCAACTTAATTTACTTGAAACTATTTCTCAAAATATCCAAACATTTATGACAACAACAACTCTAGAACATCTACAAAACATGCCTTCTAATATTAAAATTTTCTCAATTCATGAAGGACATCTAACTGAAGACAAGGTGTAAACTAGATATTAACACGTTTTACACGTTTGTAAAGTGTGTTAATTATAAAAGCTCTGCATTATCTGCTGCAGAGCTTTTATAATAGATCTTATTGTACAGAATAGTTTGGAGCTTCATTCGTAATTTGAACATCATGAGGGTGGCTTTCTTTCAAACCAGCTCCACTCATTTCAATAAATTGAGCTTTGTCATGTAGCTCTTGGAGATTGGCTGCTCCACAATATCCCATACCAGAACGAACTCCTCCAATCATTTGGAAAACGATATCTGCTGCTGCACCTTTATAAGCTACACGACCTTCAATTCCTTCCGGTACCAATTTATTTGCTTCATTAACAGAACCTTGGAAATAACGATCGCTTGACCCTTTCTTCATAGCTGCAATCGAACCCATTCCGCGATAAGTTTTAAACTTACGACCCTGGAAAATTTCCGTTTCACCTGGCGCCTCATCTGTACCAGCAAACATTGAACCGAGCATGACTGCATTGCCTCCCGCAGCCAGTGCCTTCACAATATCTCCTGAATACTGAATACCTCCGTCTGCAATAATTGTTTTCCCGTATTCACGCGCAACTTGTGCAGCATCATAAATTGCCGTCACTTGAGGTACACCAACTCCAGCAATGACTCGAGTGGTACAAATTGAACCTGGACCGATTCCGACTTTCACAACATCAACTCCAGCATCGTATAACGCACGTGCACCTTCTGCAGTAGCAATATTTCCTGCAATCAACGTTCGTTCTGGAAAATGTTCACGAATCTCAGCAATCTTCCGAAGTACTCCCGCTGAATGTCCATGTGCTGTATCAATGACAATAGCATCTGCACCTGCTTCAAATAAAGCTTCTGCACGCTCAAATGTATCAGAAGTAACTCCTACTGCACCAGCAACCAAAAGACGACCATATTCATCTTTAGCTGCATTTGGAAATTCAATTACTTTTTCAATATCTTTAATTGTAATCAGACCAGATAAACGACCGTAGTCATCAACCAATGGCAATTTTTCAATACGATGCTCATGAAGTATCCGCTCTGCCGTTTCAAGGTCTGTCCCAACAGGAGCAGTTATTAGATTTTTACTCGTCATATGCGCTGAGATAGGTTGATTATAATCCGTAATAAATCGCATATCACGATTTGTAATAATCCCAACTAATTTGCGATTTTCAAGCGTTTCAACAACAGGAACACCACTGATACGATAACGTTCCATCAATTCTTCTGCATCTGATACCGTATGAGTTGGAGTCAAGAAGAATGGATCAATGATAACTCCATTTTCTGAGCGTTTAACTTTCCGAATTTCATCCGCTTGTTGCTCAATAGACATATTTTTGTGAATAACACCAAGACCTCCAGCACGAGCAATAGCAATGGCCATTTTACTTTCTGTAACAGTATCCATTGCTGCGGTGATAATTGGAATATTGAGTGTCAAATTTTCAGCCAATTTTGTTTGTAAATTCGCATCATTTGGCAAAACATGACTCTCTGCAGGAATGAGTAATACATCATCAAAAGTAAAACCTTTTTTCAAAAATTTAGTGTCCCAGTTAGACATCCACAAATTCCTCTTTTCTTTATTGATTGAGCACAGCTCGTATTTATTGTTAATATGATACCATTCTATCTGTATTTGTCAATCACTATTATCTAAAAAACCATCACTTTTAGTGACAGTCTTTCTTAATTTATTTGAAATAATTAATTCCCATAGCAGATTTTACATCAGAAAGAGTCTGACTAGCTACTTGACGTGCTTTTTCGCTACCTTTTTGTAGCATAGTGTAGACTGCTCCCATATCTTTTGAAAATTCAACACGACGTTCACGAATAGGACCTAATTCGCGCTCTAAAATTTCTAATAAATAGCGTTTTGTTTTCACATCTCCCAGTCCACCTCGTTGATAGTGTTCCTTCATTGCTGTAATTTCTTGCGCATCTTCTGGACGACCAAACACATCTAAATAATGGAAAACCATATTGCCTTCTATTTTACCAGGATCTTCAATCTTGATATGGTCAGGATCAGTATACATGCTCATCACTTTCTTTTGTAAAGTATCCATATCATCAGATAAATAGATGCCATTATTTAAAGATTTAGACATTTTTGCATTCCCGTCAAGCCCAGGCAAACGTCCTGCTGCTTCATTTTGAGGATAAATGCCCTCAGGCTCTACCAAGACATCACAATTATAAGTATGGTTAAAAGAACGTACAATTTCACGAGTTTGTTCAATCATTGGTTTCTGATCATTTCCTACTGGAACATAATTCGCTTTAAAAGCAGTAATATCTGCTGCTTGTGCAATTGGATAAACTAAAAAACCAGTTGGAATACTTTCACCGAATCCTTTTTGGGCAATTTCTGACTTGACAGTTGGGTTACGTTCCAAACGCGCTAATGACACCAAATTCATATAATACATTGACAACTCTGACAACTCAGGAATTTGACTTTGAATAAAAATAGTTGTCTTTTCAGGATCTAAGCCAGCAGCTAAATAGTCTAATGCTACATTTCCAATTGACTCTACAATTGTATTAGGATCCTTAGCATGATCTGTCAAGGCTTGCTGATCAGCTAAAAATACAAATAATTCATATTTTCCTTCATCTTGTAATAAAACACGATTTCGCAAACTTCCTACATAATGACCAATATGTAATTTTCCTGTTGGACGATCTCCTGTTAAAATAATAGGTTTTGACATCACATTCTCCTTGAATTTTCTTGATAATATTATACCATTTTCAAGAAAAATGTGTAGAAACTATTTCTACACTTCTTAAAATTATTTGACAATTGAATTACCAGCTTTCACACGCCATTTATAATCAGATAATATAATATCTTTCAAAGAATAAGTTGCTTGCCAATTTAAAAATTCTTTTGCTTTAGAGGCATTTGCTAACACACTTGCTGGATCACCAGAACGACGTGCCACAATTTCATGAGGAATTTTTTGCTGTAAAATTTGCTCTGCAGTATTGTAAATTTCCTTGACAGTATAACCTTGTTCTGTTCCTAAATTGAAAATCTGTGAAGTTGACGAATCTGTAAATAAATAGTCAAATCCCTTTACATGTGACTGCGCTAAATCTAAAACATGAATATAATCACGAATGCATGAGCCATCTCGCGTTTCATAATCATCGCCATAAATTTTTAAAGCATCATTTTGTCCAAGAGCCGTTTTATTAATATTAGGGATAATATGTGTCGGATTTTTAACCCTCAAACCATTTGAAGCATCCATAGCAGCACCAGCAACATTAAAATAACGAAAAATGACATATTTCCAACCATAACGGTTGGCCATCCAATAAATCATGCGTTCTCCCATCAGTTTTGTCTCTGCATAAGGATTTACTGGATTTAATAGCGTATCTTCATTTGCAGGTTTATCCATACAATTATTGCCATAAACTGAAGCTGTAGAAGAAAATATAATTTTATCAATTCCTACTGCTGATAATACTTTTAACACCTGATTCATACCAGCTACATTTGCTGAAAAATATTTACTTGGATCTTCGATACTTTCACTAACGACTATTTCACCCGCACAATGTAGCACAGCATCAATTTTATAAGATTGTAAATAAGCTTTTAATTCAGACTCATCATAAACATCCAGTTCTTTAAAGTGTGCTCTTACATCCACCGCTTCCTTAACACCTGATGCTAGATTATCCAAAACATGTACATCATAACCAGCATCTAAAAGCACCTTCACAGTATGAGAGCCAATATATCCGGCTCCTCCTGTCACTAAAATTGATTTCATTTTTTCTCCTCCTTATCTTTTTACATCGATACAAGAGTATCTTTTAGTAAGTATTGGTATGTTTCAACCAAACTTTCAATCCTATCTCCAATAAGAATCCCATCAAATCCAATAGTTAAAATCTGTTCAATATCTTCACGGTTTACACCACCACCAAAAATCAACTGATATGTAAACCCAAACTTTACACTTAAATTGTCCAAATAATCTTTTAAATCTTGAAAACTTTCTTCAACTTCTGTAAAGGAATAATCTTTTTTTCCTTTTAATGTTGCACTCAATATTTCGTAAGCTACAATAATATGTTTATCATGAAGATCTAGATCATCTAAATATGTTGCGCATTCAAAAATAGGATTTTCATGATTTCCTACACAAATAATAGGAATAATAGCTTTCTGTAAAGCATTGTCAATCTTTGAGCGAATCATTCTTGTTGTTTCATTTAAATACTTTTGCCTTTCTAAATGACCTACAAAAGCATAATTTATATTGTAATGTTTTAAATGTTGAGGCGATAAATCACCTACATTTCTTCCTTTAATTGACAAATTTTGAACTGCAATGTCAAAATGATATACATTATAATCCGGTATGATAGGAGCAATGATCAATTGATGTTGTTTGCTCATTGGTTGATTGAACTTCTCTAACAATTCTAATTGTTGCTTGATTGACATCTGATTTTTAAAATTAAAAACAACTAACACTTTACACCCCCCCTTTTACACTATTTACAACTATTTTAAAAAATAATCTTCTATTGTCTGTTTATAAAATTTAAATTGAGGATTTTTCACAACATTATGAAAAGATAGTGTTTTTCTTTTCTTTAAACCACAAAATTCCATGGTCTTATGGAATGAAATCAAAACATCATCTACATTTTTTCCATCAAAAAATGCAGCCGGATTATTAAAAACTTCTTCTGGTGCATTCCAAGTTGTGGATAAGATATATTCTTTATTTTTCATTAAACCACCTTGTCCATAAGTATCTGCAAATGAATAAAATTGACCATATTCAAAGACTTCATCCATATATAATTTCAACTTCCCAGGTACATTAAACCAATAAATAGGAAATTGAAAAATAATCAAATCTGCCCACAAAAACTTATTTCTCTCGTCTATTACATTATAGTCCTCAACTGACGATAATTGCACATCATGATTGTGACGTAATTTATCCAACATAATATTATACAAACTAAAATTTAATTTTCCTTTACAAAACTCATGTTTTTGATAACCATTTACCAATAAAATTTTCATTTTCTCCTCCTAAAAATATTCTAAATTCATTATAAATTTTTGAAATTTCTCTTACTTATCAATATTCTAAAATGTCATATTTTATCCCTGAATCATTTGAAAAAAGTCAAATTTTCTAGTAAAATGAAACTAATTACAGAATTAGGAGAAAAATATTGCTTACAGTATCAGATGTATCACTACGCTTTAGTGATCGAAAATTATTTGATGATGTGAATATCAAATTTACAAAAGGAAATACTTATGGTTTAATTGGTGCTAATGGTGCAGGAAAATCAACGTTTTTAAAAATCCTAGCTGGAGATATCGAACCAACTACTGGAAATATTTCACTCGGACCAGACGAACGTCTCTCAGTCCTTCGGCAAAATCACTTTGATTATGAAGAAGAACGAGTGATTGATGTAGTTATCATGGGAAATGAGCATCTTTATAACATTATGAAAGAAAAAGATGCCATTTACATGAAACCTGATTTTTCTGATGAAGACGGTGTCCGAGCAGCTGAATTAGAAGCTGAATTTGCTGAGTTAGGTGGTTGGGAGGCCGAAAGTGAAGCCTCTCAACTCCTCCAGAACTTGAATATCCCAGAAAATCTCCACTATCAAAATATGAGCGAATTATCAAACGGAGATAAAGTGAAAGTTCTCCTTGCAAAAGCTCTATTTGGTAAACCAGATGTTCTATTACTAGACGAACCAACAAACGGTCTTGATATTCAATCCATCTCTTGGCTAGAAGATTTTTTGATTGATTTTGAAAACACCGTTATCGTTGTATCTCACGACCGTCACTTCCTCAATAAAGTATGTACACACATGGCTGATTTGGATTTCGGTAAAATCAAACTCTATGTTGGTAACTATGATTTCTGGAAAGAATCTAGTGAGTTAGCTGCTAAACTCTTAGCAGATCGTAATGCTAAAGCTGAAGAAAAAATCAAGCAACTGCAAGAATTTGTTGCTCGCTTCTCTGCTAATGCTTCAAAATCTAAGCAAGCAACTTCTCGTAAAAAAATGCTTGACAAAATTGAACTAGAAGAGATTGTCCCATCAAGCCGTAAATACCCATTTATTAATTTCAAAGCAGAACGCGAAATTGGAAATGACCTCTTGACAGTTGAGAATCTTTCTGTCAAGATTGACGGTGAAGTCATCCTTGACAATATCAGTTTTATCTTGCGTCCAGGAGACAAAACAGCCTTTATTGGACAAAATGATATCCAAACAACAGCATTAATCAGAGCTATCATGGGAGATATAGACTACGAAGGAACTGTCAAGTGGGGTGTTACAACTAGTCAATCTTATCTACCAAAAGACAACAGCAAAGATTTTGCCAGCGATGAATCTATTCTTGACTGGCTCCGTCAATTTGCAAGTAAAGAAGAAGATGACAACACCTTCCTTCGAGGCTTCCTAGGTCGTATGCTTTTCTCTGGCGATGAGGTTAACAAGTCTGTCAATGTCTTGTCAGGTGGTGAAAAGGTTCGTGTCATGCTTTCAAAACTTATGCTTCTCAAATCAAACGTTTTGGTACTAGATGATCCAACCAACCACTTAGACTTAGAATCTATTTCTAGCCTAAATGACGGTCTGAAAAACTTTAAAGAATCTATTATTTTTGCTAGCCACGATCATGAATTTATCCAGACACTTGCTAATCATATTATTGTTCTTTCTAAAAATGGTGTCATTGATCGTATTGACGAAACCTATGATGAATTTTTAGAAAATCAAGAAGTACAAGAAAAAGTCAATAGTCTTTGGAAAGATTAAACTTTTCAAAAAATAGGAGCTGATGAAAGATTCAGTTCCTTAAATTTTAGTATTTTACGATAGCTTATGAAAAAAATCAAAAAACTCTTCAAAAATTATTATTTGATAGCCTTTTTTATTCCATTTTTGATTCTGTTTATAACTTACCTTATAAATGGAATCTATTGGAAAAGTGACACTTCTCCGCTATTAGGAGACGGATTTCATCAATATGTTATTTTTGATGTCACTTTAAGGAATATTTTGCATGGTACAGATAACATCTTTTATACGTTTACAAGTGGACTCGGTTTGAACTTTTATGCCTTATCTAGCTATTATCTAGGGAGTTTTTTATCACCTTTAGTTTATTTTTTCAATCTAAAAAATATGCCAGATGAAGTATACTTATTTACTTTGATAAAGTTTGGTTTGATGGGATTAACTTGTTTCATCAGTATTAAAGGTATCTTTAAAAAAATTTCTCCTTATCTTATATTAATACTGTCAACTTCCTACGCTCTAATGAGTTTTGCAGTTAGTCAACTTGAAATAAAAACTTGGCTAGATGTCTTCATTATTATTCCACTTATTTTACTTGGTTTACATCAGTTGATTACTCAAAAAAGACGTATTCTTTACTTTATAGCTTTGTCAATTCTTTTTATTCAAAATTATTATTTTGGGTATATGATGGCAGTCTTTCTTGTATTGTGGTTCTTTGTTCAAACTTCATGGAACTTTAAAATTAGGATTAAATCTTTCATAAACTTTACAGTTGTGTCAATTTTAGCTGGTATAACTAGCCTCATCATGATTCTGCCAACCTTTCTAGATTTAAAAACTCATGGTGAAAAATTAACAAAAGTGACAACCTTACTGACTGAAAAAAGCTGGTATTTAGATATTTTTGCCAAAAACTTTGTTGGATCTTTTGACACAACTAAATATGGCTCTATTCCAATGATTTATGTTGGGCTTATTCCATTATTACTAGCGATTCTCTTCTTCACTTTAAAGTCTATTAAGTTTCACGTGAAACTTTCCTATGTTATTTTAATTATATTCTTAGTAGCTAGTTTTTACTTACAGCCTTTGGATCTGCTCTGGCAAGGTATGCACGCGCCAAATATGTTCCTACATCGTTACTCTTGGACTTTTTCTACTGTCATTATTTTCTTAGCGGCTGAAAGCTTGGAGCGTCTAAAAGAAATTAAATTCACAAACATTCTAGCCAGTTTTTCTATCTTAGGACTTGGTTTTATTGCTACTTTTATTTTTAAGAAGCATTATAAATTTTTAGGTTCTGTTAATTTCATCTTAACATTAGAATTTTTAGTCGCTTATCTTTTAATTTCTTGGGCTTATGCAAAAAAATATATTTCTGTTAAAATATTTACTGTTTCTACTTTATTATTTGTTTGCTTTGAACTAAGTTTAAATAGTTTTTATCAAATGGAAGGAATTGCAAAAGAATGGGTCTTTGCAAGTAGAAATGCTTATGAACAAGATTTAACAGCTATTGATTTACTCGTCAACTACAGTAAAAAGAAAAATTCCAATTTCTTTAGAACTGAAAAATTAGCTATTCAAACCGGAAATGACAGTATGAAATACAATTATAATGGTATCTCTCAATTTTCTTCTGTTCGCAATATTGCAGCTAGTTCTATTCTTGATAAATTAGGTTTTAAATCATCTGGAACTAATTTAAACTTACGTTATCAAAACAATAGTATCCTTATGGATAGCTTATTGGGTGTAAAATATAATATTTCAACAAACAATCCTCAAAAATATGGTTTTACTTCCATTAAAACGAAAGATAATTTAACACTTTATGAAAATAAAAATGCTAATTCACTAGCATTTTTAACAAATTCAATTTACAGAGATGTAAAGTTTAATCACTTAACATTAGATAATCAAACTCGTTTTCTCAATCAGCTTTCTGGATTAAATTTAAAATACTATCACAGATTACCTCCTACAAGTAATCATAATGTTAAGCAAGTTGGAAATAGAATAGCTGCAGAAGTAGATAAAGAAAGTTATGACTCTTTTGCCAGCATCACTTACACTTTAGAAGTTCCAGCAAATAGTCAAGTTTATTTAACTCTGCCAAACTTAACTTTCTCAAATGATAACCAAAAATCAGTTGACATAACTGTAAATAACAATCAAAAAATGCATTATGGTACCAACAATGTCTTTCCATTTTTTAATCTTGGTTATTTTAAGCAAAAACAAATCATAACCGTTAAAATATCTTTCCCAGATAATTCAAAAGTTTCATTTGATAGTCCTGAATTTTATAAGCTTGACACCAGTCATTTTCAACAAGCGATAAACAAGATTCAACGACAAAAAGTATCTGTGACAACAAAACATAATACAATAACAGCACATTATCAAGCTCAACGAGATAGTTCTTTATTCTTCACAATTCCTTATGATAAAGGTTGGACTGCCACACAAAACGGAAAATCAATTAAAATTTCAAGAGCACAAAATGGCTTTATGAAAATTGATGTCAAAAAAGGCGCAGGAAAAATAAAACTGACATTTATCCCAAATGGTCTTAAAGAAGGTAGTACAGCATTTTTATCTGGAATCGCGTTATTTATAATTTACAATAAGATACGTAAGAAAAAATCGTTATAATTGAAAAACCAAACTGCACAAGAAAACAGTTTGGTTTTTATTATATTTTTACAATGTAAAAAAAGCATTCCTAAAGAATGCTTAGTAGCTCCGGCAGTAGGACTCGAACCTACGACATCATGATTAACAGTCATGCGCTACTACCAACTGAGCTATGCCGGATGATATAGTCCGTACGGGATTCGAACCCGTGTTACCGCCGTGAAAAGGCGGTGTCTTAACCCCTTGACCAACGGACCATATATGTTCTTTCACAGAACATATACTATTATACCAGTTTGGAGAACTTTGTCAATAGTTTTTATTTAAAAATTTAACTATATTTGCTATTTCATTATCTATTCTATTTATCCTTTTAATTCCTCTAAAATAGCTTTTAATTTTCCAATTTTCATTCGAGTAATCGGACAACGATGATCTTCATAAAAAATTATTTCTCGCATTTTTTTGTCATAACCTTTGATGTTTCCAATATTGACTAGGTAGGATTTATGAGGTGAAAAGAAACGTCTTGTTTCTTTATCTTTTTCTTGAATATCTGCAATAGTGCCATAGAATTCTTTAAAAAAGTTTTTACCGACAATTCTTAATTTATGAGAAGAGCCTGTCGTTTCAATATATAAAATGTCATTAAAAGGCATTCTAACCTCTCCGCCACGAAAGCTATATTCAAAATAATCCACCATATCTTTATTTTCAATCAATGTCGCTTTTGTATACTCAATGCTATCTTTTATATGTTTTTTTAAAAGCAACATCACTCAAATTTTTGTCAACAAAATCCAGTGCAGATACCTTATATTTGAAGGTCATAGTGGCAAATTCTGATTTCGTTGTAACAAAAACAATAATGGCATACGGATTGTGATGACGTATAAATTTTGCTATTTCTAAACCTTTTGTTTCCTCTCCTTTGATATCAATATCTAAAAAATATAATTGATTTACTTCATCGTTTTCAATATATTCTTTAAATTCCCTTACTTTTCCAGTTACTTTAACTTTTATCGTAATTCCCATTTCTTTTGCAATCTCTGCCAAAGTTGTTTCCATTCTTACTTGATGTGTAATTTCATCTTCTAATACTAATACTTTCATTATAAACCTTCTTTCCTTACTCTTATTACTTGTGTAAAATATTCATCCTCAATTTTAGTATCGAGGATAATTCCTTCATAGTTGTTAATAATTTCTTTGATATTGCTTAAGCCTAAACCGCGTCCTTCACCCTTTGTTGAAAAATCAGTTTGGTAAATCTCTTCTAAATCTAGCGGTCGTTTCTTACGTGAATTTTGAATAACTAAGATTGTTTCTGTATCTAAATCCACCAAAGAAACATTCATCGTTTTTTGATAACTTTCTGCTGCTCCTTCTATGGCATTATTCAAAAGGACGCTTGTCATTCTAACCAAATCTAACAATTTAATCGGCAAGGGTTTGACAAAATCTTTTACTTCAAATGTTAATTCTATATTATAGTCACGCGTCTTAAATAAGGTTTGTGTCATAACACTTCTAAGTGCTGAATCTCCAACATTATTTAAATCAAAATACGTATATTTATCTGAACGAAGTTGTAAATTAGCATTTACTAGCACTTCCTGATAAATTCGCTCTACTTCTTTTATATCACCTGTATGAATGGCTGATTGGAAGCTTGCCAACATTCCTCCATAATCATGACGAAAACCTCGAATTTCATTATACAGACTCACTATTTCATCTGTATATTTTTGTAATTGTAGTTGTTCTCGTTCTTTTTGTTTAATTTGTTCTTCTTTTTCATACTTTTCACGAATAGATTGTAAGTAGAATAAAGTTGACATAAACATTAAAAAGCAAATTGTAGCAATCATACTAGAAAAACTATTTAAATTTTTCATATTACTAAGCCAATGCGATAAATTTAATAAAAAATGAATAAATAAGAGATAAAAGTTTAACTGCAAAATATTCTCTTTGAAATCCGCCTTTTTAAAATATTTAAAATTAAACTTAAAATAATCAATTGCTTTTAAAATAAAAATTAAAGAAATAATATTGATAAAAATATAGAACAATCCCCAGTATCTATCAACAAACTTATCACCTGTAACAGAAGAAATAATGACTGAAAAGAAGGTTTCAGAACTTGACACAGCTAAAGATAAAAATAGTGCTAAAAATACAGAAAGATGTCTTCTAACTTTTTTTACTTTAAAAAAATATAAATAAAAAAATAATGGTTGAATAAAAAACATCATATATCTAATGGAATAATGTATTAAAGTAGTTAAATCAGTTGAAAATACAATTCCTAAACACAACAAAGTAAAGTGAATATTCACTTTATTCACTCTACTTATTTTCTTATAGCAATATACAACAGAAACAGCTTCTATAATTGAGAAAATAATCCAATGTACAAATTCTATTTTCACAATATTATTCTCCTAAATAATTATTTACCAAAAAGTTTTGAAAAATCAAATCCCATTCTGATTCGACTATCCCCACCAATGATTTTATCTAACTGCTCATCATTCAGTTCTTTAAATTCTACAACTTCCTTTTTTACTACCTCTTTTTTAGCAAACAACTTTTTCATAATTTCTCCTTAATGTTTATTTTTTGTAAGAAATCTTACAAGGTAATTATACAAAATCTTCATAAATAAATTGAAAAAAACTCTAAACGATACATTTTTACATCTCAAAAGACCTCTTTATCCAGTTATAGAAAAAGGCACGCTTTCCCGTGCCCTTTTCTTATATGATCCCAGCAGGATTCGAACCTGCGACCGTTCGCTTAGAAGGCGAATGCTCTATCCAACTGAGCTATGAGACCAATGCTCTACCATTTTAACAAAAAAAGCCTATGACGTCAAGATTACTTATGATAGGGACTTCCTTGTTGAATCATAAACGATCGATAAATTTGTTCTACTAAAACTAATCTCATTAACTGATGAGGAAGTGTCAATTTTCCAAAACTCATCAGCAAATTAGCTCTTTTTTTGACAGCAGTAGACAAACCAAGACTCCCACCAATTACAAAAGTAATATCCGAAAATCCACGAACAGTCACATCACTTAATCTCTTACTGAATTCTTCTGATGGAAATTGTTGCCCTTCAATAGCTAAAACAATCACAAATTCTTTATCATTCATTTTCGATAAGATACGATTTCCTTCTTTATCAATAATTTGTTGATTTTCTAAGTGACTTGCCTTATCAGGTATTTTTTCATCTGGAAGTTCAATCATCTCAAATTTAGTAAAGCGCCCTAAACGTTTTACATACTCTGCTATTCCATCTTTAAGGTATTTTTCTTTTAATTTTCCAACAGTTACAAGTTGTATTTTCATATTTCTATTCTACCATATCCACAATTATTTCACACCTTATT
Source organism: Streptococcus sp. HMSC034E12 (assembly GCF_001835915.1). Taxonomy (NCBI): domain Bacteria; kingdom Bacillati; phylum Bacillota; class Bacilli; order Lactobacillales; family Streptococcaceae; genus Streptococcus; species Streptococcus sp. HMSC034E12. Next base: position 17,272 of record NZ_KV826424.1, on the reverse strand, counting down.
CACAGGATAAAAAATTAAATTGCCTTATAAATGACTTAGAAAATCACAGATTTTAAAAGTTATCCACAATTTGTGGAAAAGATAAAACATTTAAGCTATAATTAAGTTAAATTCTTTATACTTTCAGTAATTGAAATAACTAGGAGGAAGATATGAAAAACTCTTCAAATTTCACAAAAAAATTGTTATTGCTTTTCATGGTCTTAGCTATAGGTTTTATCGGTGGTTTACTTGGAAACTTAACTTCATCTAAATTATCAACAAATAGCTCTACAACGACTAAAGTTAATCAAGTTACTACTGCTTATAAAAATACAAATTCCACAACACAAGCTGTGAGTAAAGTGAAAGATGCTGTGGTATCCGTTATTACCTATGCTAATAATAATTCACAAAACAGCGTGTTTGGAAATGATGATTCAAATAATAACAATGATAATTCTCAACAAGTAGCTAGCGAAGGATCTGGGGTTATTTATAAAAAAGATGGAAAATACGCTTACTTAGTAACCAATACTCACGTTATCAGTGGTGCTAAAAAAGTTGACATTCGTTTAGCAGATGGTAATAAAGTTCCTGGAGAAATTGTAGGGTCAGATACTTATTCTGATATCTCCGTTGTTCGAATTAGTGCTGATAAAGTAAAATCAGTTGCTGAATTTGGAGATTCTAGTAAATTGACGGTTGGTGAGACAGCTATTGCGATTGGAAGTCCGCTCGGATCAAATTACGCTAACACTGTGACGCAAGGAATTATTTCTAGTTTAAATCGTAATGTTTCTTTAAAATCTGAAGACGGACAAACGATTTCAACACAAGCTATTCAAACAGACACAGCTATTAACCCAGGAAACTCTGGTGGACCACTTGTGAATATCCAAGGACAAGTAATTGGTATTACTTCAAGTAAAATAGCTAGCAACGGCGGAACTTCGGTTGAAGGATTAGGATTTGCTATTCCATCTAATGATGTTATAAACATTATTAACCAGTTAGAAGCAAATGGAACTGTTACACGACCAGCTCTAGGAATCCAAATGATTGACATCACTAATCTGTCTAGTTCAGATCTATCACGCTTAAAACTTCCATCAAAAATAACTAGTGGAGTTGTCGTACGTTCAGCTCAATCTGGAATGCCATCTGAAGGAAAACTTCAAAAATATGATGTGATTACAAAAGTAGATGATAAAGAAATTTCTTCAACAAGTGATTTACAATCCGCTTTATACAAACATTCAATTGGTGACAACATAAAAATCACTTTCTATCGTGATGGAAAAGAAACTACTACTACCATTAAGCTTACAAAATCTACAAAAGATTTAGATTCAAATAATTGACACTTTATTAACACATCTTTACAGAATTGTAAAGGTGTGTTATTCTATATAAACATGGAAAAATATCAATATATCACACTTAATGACATCCAAACAAATCCTTATCAACCAAGAAAAGAATTTTCAGAAGAAAAAATTGCTGAACTTGCTAGTTCTATAAAAGAACATGGGATTATTCAGCCCATCATTGTACGAAAATCTCCGATAATTGGTTATGAATTGCTAGCTGGTGAAAGGCGTTTTAGAGCTGCTAAATTAGCAGGCTTAACAAATATACCAGCTATTATAAAAGAAGTAACAGATGATGAAATGATGAAGCAAGCCATCATTGAAAATTTACAACGAGAAGATTTAAATCCTATAGAAGAAGCACAATCTTATCAATATTTGATTGACAAAGGGTTGACACATAAAGAAATCGCTCTAACTATGGGAAAATCACGTCCTTATATTACAAATTCCGTCCGGTTATTAAATTTACCTCTCAATATTATCGAAGCGATAAAAGAAGGAAATATTTCTCAGGGACACGCTCGTCTGCTCATTAATCTCTCAGAAAAAGAGCAAAATCAGTGGTTTGATAAAATCTTATCTCAAAGCCTTTCAGTTCGACAGCTAGAAAAACAATTACATTCCCAACAGACAAAAACTGTAACAAAAAATAAACATCATCTCTTCCTCAAAGAGGAAGAAAAAAGATTAAAAAAGATATTTGGTACAGAGATTTCTCTTCAATTTTCTAAACAATCTCAATCAGGGAAAATTTGTATTCATTTTTCAAACCTAGAAGAATATCAAAGAATTATTGACAGCTTTAAATAAGGCTGTTATTTTTATTCTTTCAAGTCACAGAGTTATCCACTCTTATTTTATAAGAAAAACTTAATAAATCACAGAAAAACTCCTTTATTCACAATCTGTGGAAAACTTTAAAGAACAATGTGAATTTATTTCTACAGATTGTGGAAAACTTTTACGTTTTATGTTAAAATAACTTCTATGGATAATTAAATATAACGAAGAATTTATTAGCAAGGAAGGAGGTTTTTTATGTCACAAGAAGCTAATTTTTGGGCGCGTGTTTTAGAATTGGCTCAAAAACAAATCAAAAAAAATACATATGATTATTTTGTTTCAGGAGCTCGGTTAATGAAAGTTGAAAATTTTCAAGCTACTGTACTTCTTGACAGTCCTGTCAAACAATTATTTTGGGATCAAAATTTAGCAGATGTCATCATTACTGCAGGTTTTGAAATTTATAATGACCAAATTACTGTACACTATATCTTTCAAGAGGAAAATGATGAAGTTACTCAATCAACAAATACAAATCATTCAGTAGTTAAACCAAGTCTTCCTCCTATTGAAACTGGGTTAAAAGCAAAATATACATTTGATAATTTTGTTCAAGGCGATGGAAATGTTTGGGCTCTATCGGCGGCACTCGCTGTTTCTGAAAATTTAGCAACAACTTATAATCCATTGTTTATCTATGGTGGACCAGGATTAGGAAAAACCCATTTACTAAATGCAATTGGAAATCAAATTTTAGAAAATATTCCTGATGCTAGAGTGAAATACATTCCTGCCGAGACTTTTATCAACGACTTTTTAGAACATCTTCGATTAGGAGAAATGGAAAGTTTTAAGAGAACTTATCGCAGCCTTGATCTCTTATTGATTGATGACATTCAATCTTTAGGAGGAAAAAAAGTTTCTACTCAAGAAGAATTTTTCAATACCTTTAATGCTTTGCACGGAGATAATAAACAAATTGTTTTAACAAGCGACCGAAGTCCTGATCATCTGGATAATCTTGAAGAACGTTTAGTCACGCGCTTCAAATGGGGATTAACTCAAAACATTACTCCACCTGATTTTGAAACAAGAATCGCTATTTTACGCAATAAGATAGAAGGTTTAGATTACATTTTTCCAAATGATACTTTGGAATACTTAGCAGGTCAATTTGATTCAAATGTGCGAGATTTAGAAGGTGCTCTAAATGATATTTCTCTTATGGCTAGAGTAAAAAATCTGAAAGAAATTACAATTGACGCTGCTGCTGAAGCTATTCGAGCTCGAAAACAAGATGCAAGTCAAATTTTAGTTATTCCAATTGATAAAATCCAAACAGAAGTTGGAAATTTCTATGGCGTTAGCGTTAAAGAAATGAAAGGCAGTCGTCGGGTTCAAAATATTGTCCTTGCTAGACAAGTAGCTATGTATTTGGCCCGTGAATTAACCGATAATAGTCTTCCAAAAATTGGAAGAGAATTTGGCGGTAAAGATCATACAACGGTCATACATGCTCATGGGAAAATTAAAACAATGCTCGAAACGGATGATAATCTTCGATTAGAAATAGAAAACATAAAAAATAAAATCAGATAACTGTGGATAATTGCAGAAAAAATGTTAAAGTTATTCACAATTTATAAACAGGTCTGTTTTTGTGTTCTATCGCTGATTAGGAAACTTTTCCACAAGTTTCACACAAGCTACTATTACTATTAACTTAATAATCATAAAATAATAAAAGGAGTATCTATGATTAACTTTTCAATCAATAAAAATTTATTTTTACAAGCTTTAAATATAACCAAACGCGCTATTAGTCTTAAAAATGCTATTCCAATTCTTTCTACAGTAAAAATTGATGTTACAAATGAAGGAATTACATTAATTGGTTCAAATGGACAAATCTCCATTGAAAATTTTATTTCAATTAAAAACGAAAATGCAGGGCTTTTAGTGACCTCTTCAGGCTCCATTTTGCTTGAAGCAACTTTTTTCATCAATGTTGTATCAAGTCTTCCTGATGTTACACTTGATTTTAAAGAAATTGAGCAAAAGCAAATTGTTTTAACTAGTGGTAAATCAGAAATTACCTTAAAAGGAAAAGATGCAGATCAATACCCTCGTATTCAAGAAATTTCAGCAAGTAATCCTTTGATGCTTGAAACAAGTGTTCTTAAAAATATTATTAACGAGACAGCTTTTGCAGCTAGTACACAAGAAAGTCGTCCGATTTTAACGGGGGTTCATTTTGTTTTAACAGAAAATAAAAATTTAAAGACGGTTGCAACAGACTCTCATCGGATGAGCCAAAAGAAGATTGTCTTAGAAAAAAATGGGGATAATTTTGATGTTGTTATTCCTAGTCGTTCTCTACGCGAATTTTCAGCCGTTTTTACGGATGATATTGAAACAGTAGAGATTTACTTCACAAATAATCAATTGCTTTTTAGAAGTGAAAATATTAGCTTCTACACTCGGCTGTTAGAGGGAAATTATCCTGATACCGACCGTTTAATTCCAACAGAATTTACTAGTATCGTAACATTTGATAAAAATAATCTTCGTTATGCGATGGAACGTGCACGTCTTCTTTCAAATGCGACTCAAAATGGAACAGTTAAATTAGAAATTATAAATGGTGTAGTTAGTGCACATGTGAACTCTCCTGAAGTTGGACGTGTGAATGAAGAAATTGATACTGAAAGTATTTCAGGTCAAGATTTAACCATCAGTTTTAATCCAACTTATTTAATTGATTCATTGAAAGCTATTAATAGTGAAAAAGTTACAATCAGCTTTATTTCAGCTGTTCGTCCATTTACTTTGATACCAAGCGATGACACAGAAAACTTTATTCAATTGATTACGCCAGTGAGAACAAACTAATGTATGATGTAGGAAATTTTGTTGAAATGAAAAAACCACATGCCTGTACGATTAAATCTACAGGCAAAAAAGCAAATCGTTGGGAAATTATTCGAGTGGGTGCGGATATTAAAATTCGCTGTACAAATTGCCAACATATCGTGATGATGAGCCGATATAATTTTGAACGAAAACTAAAAAAAGTGCTAGGAAATTGATTTCTTAGCACTTTTTCATGATCTTATTTTAATTTTTCAAATTTACCGTCTATAATTTCTTTAAAACCTTTACTTGTTAAGAGTTCTTTACTAGCTTTCATACTAATTTTTTTAGATTTTCTTGTATTCTTATCTGTATACATTCCAGGCAAGGTTACTAATTTATCAAAGTCTACTTTATTAAAGTTAATTTCTACAGTTTCCTTAACTCCCTTTTCTTCATAAGTGACTTTTTCTTTAATTCCCTTAATATTTTGATACATTTGAGAAGCTTTATCAATTCTGTCTTTAACATCTTCTTTTTTAGTAGCTCCTAAGGTTTTATAAGACCAAAATGAATCAGTAGTTTGTTTTGTGACAGTATCTCCTTTATAATAATAAGTTAATCGTAAGTCATATTGTAAACTTTGATCAATTCTTTGGAATGACATTGTTTTTTCTTGGGCTCCACATGCTCCAAGGATAATTAGTGAAATAATTGCTAGGAAGCTAATCAATAATTGTTTAAAGTATCCTTTTTTCATAGTATTCCCTCCTGTCCCTTAATAAAATTATAATATTTTAATTAGGAAAATACAACATTTTACAAAAATGATGAAGTTATAAGTCAAATAGTGGTAAATATGATATAATGGTTTATTGAATTGAAAAGATGAAAGGAAGAGCGAAATGTCTTTAACAGCAGGAATTGTAGGATTACCTAATGTTGGAAAATCCACTTTATTTAATGCAATTACAAAAGCAGGAGCAGAGGCAGCTAACTATCCCTTTGCAACAATTGACCCTAATGTTGGACGGGTAGAAGTTCCCGATGCTCGTTTGGATAAATTAACAGAACTTATCAAACCACAGAAAAAAGTTCCAACGACTTTTGAGTTTACAGATATTGCAGGGATTGTAAAAGGTGCTTCAAAAGGAGAGGGTCTAGGAAATAAATTTTTAGCTAATATTCGTGAAGTAGATGCTATCGTTCATGTGGTTCGGGCTTTTGATGATGAAAATGTTATGCGGGAGCAAGGACGTGAGTCAAGTTTTGTTGATCCAATGGCTGATATTGAAACAATAAATCTTGAGTTGATTTTAGCAGATTTAGAAAGTATCAATAAACGCTATGCACGTGTGGAAAAAGTTGCTCGAACCCAAAAGGACAAAGATTCAGTAGCTGAGTTTCATGTTTTGCAAAAAATTAAGCCAGTTTTGGAAAATGGTTTATCAGCTCGTACCATTGAATTTGATGAGGAAGAACAAAAGATTGTCAAAAAATTATTTTTATTGACCACAAAACCAGTGCTTTATGTTGCTAATGTTGGTGAAGATGAGGTAGCAGATCCTGATAATATTGATTATGTTCAACAAATTCGCGAGTTTGCAGCAACTGAAAATGCAGAGGTAGTGGTTATATCTGCGCGTGCTGAAGAAGAAATTTCTGAGCTAGATGATGAAGATAAAGCTGAATTTCTTGAAGCAATGGGCTTGAACGAATCTGGGGTTGACAAATTAACCAGAGCAGCTTATCATTTATTGGGACTTGGAACTTATTTTACAGCAGGAGAAAAAGAAGTTCGAGCTTGGACATTTAAATGTGGCATGAAAGCACCACAAGCAGCTGGCATTATTCACTCAGACTTTGAGAAAGGCTTCATTCGTGCTGTAACTATGTCTTATGATGATTTAGTGAAATATGGAAGTGAAAAAGCAGTCAAAGAAGCAGGACGACTGCGTGAAGAAGGAAAAGAATATATCGTTCAAGATGGCGATATTATGGAATTTAGATTTAATGTGTAAAGCATTGTAAACTAAATATAAACGAGGTTGGAAAAACTTTTCCAGCCCTTTTGGTCTTTTTAGAGGTAAAAAATGGTAAAGATGATTGTAGGTTTGGGAAATCCTGGAGAAAAATATTTTGAAACAAGACATAATGTCGGATTTATGCTAGTTGACAAAATGTGTAAAGAAAAAAGTTTAAAGTTTACAACTGATAAAATTTTTCAAGCAGAGATAGCTTCCACATTTTTTAATGGTGAGAAAGTGTATTTTGTCAAACCAACGACCTTTATGAATGAAAGTGGAAAGGCTGTTCATGCCCTTTTATCTTATTATGGTCTAGATATTGAAGATTTAGTAGTTATTTATGATGATTTGGATATGGAAGTAGGAAAAATACGACTTAGAGCAAAAGGATCTGCTGGTGGTCACAATGGCATCAAATCAATTATCAAACATATAGGAACCCAAGAATTCAAACGAATTAAAATTGGTATTGGTCGTCCCGAAAATAATATAACCATTATTCACCATGTGTTAGGAAAATTTTCAAAAGGAGACCATGCTATAATTTTAAATACACTTGACAAAGTTGACAGTGCTGTAAATTATTATTTACAGTCTGATAATTTTGAACAAACAATGCAACAGTACAATGGATAAAAAGATGGATATTATTGAATTATTTAATCAAAATAAACAGATATCTGATTGGCAAAGAAATCTAAATAAATCAACTCGGCAGCTATTAATGGGTTTGTCATCTTCAACTAAGGCTATTACAATGGCCTCTTGTGTAGAGGAAAATCACAAAATTTTGATTTTAACGTCTACTTATAGTGAAGCAGAAAGACTTTCTAGTGATCTGATTGACCTGGTGGGAGAAGAGAGGGTCTATACATTTCTTGCAGATGATACTCCGTTAGCTGAGTTTGTCTTTTCTTCTCAAGAAAAGATTTTTTCTCGTTTGGAAGCTCTAGATTTTTTATTAGATTCTCAACAATCAGGATTTTTGATAGTTAATGTGGCAGCTAGTCAACTATTTTTATCCAATCCTGTTAATTTCAATTCAGCTTATATTAATTTAAAAATAGGGCAAGAATATGAGTTGAAAGATTTGATTTCTCAATTGTTAAATTCAGGTTATAAGCAAGTATCACAAGTATTGAAACAAGGGGAGTTTAGTATTCGTGGTGATATTTTAGATATTTTTGAGCGCTCTAGTCAAATGCCTTTTCGGGTTGAATTTTTTGGTGATGAAGTTGATGGTATTCGTCTATTTAATCCTGAAAATCAAATTTCTATTCAAAATGTAGAACATGTGTGTGTTCATCCTGCTACAGATATCATATTTACTAAAGCAGATTATAAAAGTGCACAGAAAAAAATAGAAAATCTTATAGAAAAAACTGTAGATTTAACGTTGAAATCCTATTTAGAGGAAGTTTTAGCTAATATAAAAGAACAAACTCAACATGCTGATATTAGAAAATTATTGTCTTATTTTTATCAAAATGAATGGACAATTCTTGATTATCTTCCAAAATATAGCCCAATTTTCTTTGATGACTTTCAAAAAATCATGAATAAACATGCTCAGTTTCAATTAGAAGCAGCAAATTTATTGACAGAAGATTTACAAAATAGTAAAGCTGTTGGAAATCAATCTTATTTTTCAGATACATATTCAATATTTAGAAAGTATAAACCTGCTACCTTATTTTCAAATTTTCATAAGGGACTGGGAAATTTGAAATTTGATTCTCTTTATCAGTTCAATCAGTATCCTATGCAGGAATTTTTTAGTCAATTTCAGCTTTTGAAAGAAGAGATTAGTCGATATAAAAAATCTAACTACACGGTCATTATACAATCAAATTCTTTATTGACTTTACAAAGTTTACATAAAAGTTTACAAGAATATGAAATTCCACTTGATTATGTTAATGATACTAAAATTCATAAACATGCTGTTCAATTAGTAGAAGGACGTTTAATTCAAGGATTTAATTTTGTAGACGAAAAAATTGTTTTAATCACTGAATATGATATTCTGCAAAAAAAAGTAAAACGAAAAGTTCGCAGGCAAAGTATTTCTAATGCTGAACGTTTGAAAAATTATAATGAGCTGGAAAAAGGAGATTATGTTGTTCATAACGTTCATGGAATTGGGCGATATTTAGGAATTGAGACGATTGAAATTTCAGGAATTCATCGTGATTATCTCACTATTCAATATCAAAATGCAGATCGTATTTCTATTCCTGTTGATCAGATTCAGCTTCTTTCTAAATATGTTGCGAGTGATGGTAAAGCGCCTAAAATCAATAAATTAAACGATGGGCGTTTTCAAAAAACTAAACAGAGAGTACAACATCAAGTCGAAGATATTGCTGAGGATTTAATCAAACTTTACGCAGAGAGAAGTCAATTAAAGGGATTTGCGTTTTCTAGTGATGATTCTTATCAGCAAGAATTTGATAATGATTTTCCTTATGTAGAAACAGAAGATCAGTTGCGCTCTATAAAAGAAGTAAAAAAAGACATGGAAAGTGATCATCCTATGGATCGTCTTTTAGTTGGAGATGTTGGTTTTGGAAAGACGGAAGTAGCTATGAGAGCTGCCTTTAAAGCAGTAAATGATCATAAACAAGTAGCAATTTTAGTTCCCACTACGGTTTTGGCTCAACAGCACTATACGAACTTTAAGAAACGTTTTAACGATTTTCCTATCAATATTGAAGTATTAAGTCGCTTTAAAAGTAAATCAGAACAAAAAATAATTTTAGAAAAACTAAAAAAAGGGCAGGTGGATATTATTATTGGAACGCATCGTCTCCTGTCAAAAGATGTTAAATTTTCTGATTTGGGACTCATTGTTATTGATGAGGAACAACGCTTTGGAGTTAAGCATAAAGAAAAATTAAAAGAGTTGAAAACGAAAGTTGATGTTTTAACTTTGACGGCGACCCCTATTCCTCGTACACTCCATATGTCTATGTTAGGAATACGTGATTTATCAGTTATTGAAACTCCTCCAACAAATCGCTACCCAGTTCAAACTTATGTTTTAGAAAATAATGCAACAGTTATTCGAGATGCAGTTTTAAGAGAAATGGATCGAGGAGGACAGGTTTACTATCTTTACAATAAAGTTGACACAATAGAGCGAAAAGTTTCAGAATTGAAAGAATTGATTCCAGAAGCTTCTATTGGATATGTACATGGCCAAATGAGTGAAATTCTTCTTGAAAATACTTTACTTGATTTTATCAATGGGGAATATGATATTTTGGTGACAACAACTATTATTGAAACTGGTGTTGATATTCCTAATGTTAATACTCTTTTTATTGAAAATGCAGATTACATGGGACTGTCAACTTTATATCAATTGCGAGGGCGTGTTGGTCGTAGCAATCGTATTGCTTATGCCTATCTCATGTATCGTCCTGACAAGGTTTTGACAGAAATTTCTGAAAAACGTTTGGAAACTATAAAAGGATTTACAGAATTAGGCTCTGGTTTTAAAATTGCTATGCGAGATTTATCTATTCGTGGTGCTGGAAATATTTTAGGAAGCTCACAATCTGGTTTTATTGATTCTGTTGGCTTTGAAATGTATTCTCAATTATTAGAAGAGGTTATTGCTAAGAAACAAGGTAAAGAAAAAAGAAGGCAAAAAGGAAATGCTGAAATTAATTTGCAGATGGATGCCTATCTTCCTAGCGATTATATTGCTGATGAAAGGCAAAAAATTGAAATTTACAAACGTATTTGCGAGATTGACAGTTGTGTAAAGTATGAAGAATTACAGAATGAATTGATAGATCGTTTCGGAGAATATCCAGATGTTGTTGCCTTATTATTAGAAATTGGTCTTGTAAAATCTTATTTAGATCAAGTTTTTGTTCAACTCGTTGAAAAGAAGCAACAATCTGTGATTGTTCGATTTGAAAAAGTTTCTCAACAGTTTTTCTTAACTCAAGATTATTTTGAAGCTCTTTCTGTAACAAATTTAAAAGCAAGAATTTCAGAAAATAAAGGATTGATTGAAGTTATATTCGATGTAAAAAATAAAAAAGATTATGAAATTTTAGAAGGACTTCTACAGTTTTCAGAAAAGTTAGTAGAAATTAAAAATCAAAAGAAAGATTGCTAACTTTACAATTTTGTAAAGTTTCATTTTCGTCTATAATATTTTCTTAAAAAATGGTAAAATAATGAATTGAGGTAACTTTATGAGATTAGATAAATATTTAAAAGTATCCCGTATTATAAAACGTCGTCCTATCGCTAAAGAGGTAGCCGATAAGGGAAGAATTAAAGTAAATGGAATTTTAGCTAAAAGTTCAACAAATTTAAAAATCAATGACGAAATAGAGATTTGTTTTGGAAATAAAATTTTATTAGTTCGTGTTCTAGAAATGAAAGACAGCACTAAAAAAGAAGATGCTGCTAAAATGTATGAAATTATAAAAGAAACAAGGGTAGAAGTAGATGGCTAGAAATATTGTTCAATTAAATAATCGCTATATACAAGATGAAAACCAACATCGCCGTTATTTAGAGCAAGAAAGAAGAAAAAAGAATCGCTTTATGGGGTGGGTGTTGATTTTAGTCATCTTATTGTTCATTTTACCGACATTTAATTTGGTTCAAAGCTATCGAAATTTATTAGAACGTCGAACACAATTGACGCATTTACAAAAGAGGTACGAAGAAATAAGCAACGAAAAAGAATCTCAAAAAGCTTTTGCTAATAAATTAAAAGATGAAGAATATGCTGCTAAATATGCACGCGCTAAATATTATTATTCTAAACAAGGGGAATATATCTATACAATCCCAGGATTGTTGCCACAGTAAGGATGGAAAATTTATTAAAAATGATTGAACAATTTTTGGAGTTTTCTGATGAAAAATTAGAAGAATTATCCAGAAAAAATCAGACCTTAAAATTAGAAGAGACTAAAAAGGAAGGGGGAGAGCATGCGTAAGTTGCTATTTCTATTATTGTTGCCAGCATTTTTTACTGCAAAAGTAGTAGTAAGTACGGAACAAGATGTCGAATTGACTGCAAAGCAACAGTATGAAATTACTAGTACGACCTACAGTAACTACTACACGGATCTTCCAACCAATCCAAATGTTTATGAGAAAATTCCAACTTATACGTCCTTAAATTTAGAAAAAGTTGCTGGGAGTTTAACTCCGAATACATCAATTAAACTTTCTGACTTACAAGTCAATGAACAAGGACTCCCAGTTTTTAAACTCGCAAATGGGCAATTTGTTCCTGCTGATAAACGAATGATTTATGATGATGTTGTCCAATCTAGTGCAGATATTTCTCAAACAATGTGGCTTAGGCAATCATTTGTAGTTTACAATCAACCTTTTGTAAATGGAACAAAGGAAGTTAAGACGAATTTATCTTCTTATCATTCGGTGAAAGTGACCCAACTTGCTGAGACGGCATCAGGAAAATATGCTCATGTTGAACGCAAAGGTTGGATTGATGTGAAATACTTGTCTGATACAGATAATCGTATGGATAAAGTTCAAGAGATTTTAACAAGCAGGTACAATAAAGCAGACTATTCGATCTATGTAAAACAATTAGATTCTGGAAAAACTGCTGGTATAAACCCAGATTTGGAAATGTATTCTGCTAGTGTGGCAAAACTTCCCATTCTTTATTATGCGCAGAAGCAATTAAATGAAGGAAAATACAAGCCATCTTCTGGTTTAAAATATATTCCTGCTGTAAATGACTATTCAGGTGCTTATGATACAGAAGGTAGTGGAAGCATTTCTAAAAAATCAGATAATAAGGAATACAGCATTCAAGATTTGATGAATCATATTGCAAAAGAATCAGATAATGCAGCTACAAATATTTTAGGATATTATATTACTAATCAATCAGACAGCACTTATCAAGCAACAATTGAGCAAATTGCTGGGAAAAAATGGGATGTAGAAAAACGTAATGCATCAGCTAGGATGGCTGGAAATATGATGGAAGCTATCTATAAACAAAATGGGGACATTATCAATGCACTATCACAAACAAATTTTGATGAGCAGCGTATTTCTAAAAATATAAATGTAAAAGTGGCTCATAAAATTGGGGATGCTTATGATTTTAAGCATGATGTTGCAATTGTTTATGCTAATTCTCCTTTTATTCTGTCTATTTTTACAAATCATGCTGATTACGATAACATTTCTAAAATTGCAGATGATATTTATGAGGTTTTAAAATGATAGAACAACAATTTTTTCAAATGGTGCAAAAAAAAGGCTATTTCAGACCTCATAGAAAAGTTTTACTTGCTATTTCTGGTGGACTAGATTCTATGACTTTGCTTGACTGGCTTTATAAATATCGCGAAAGATTAGAAATAGAAATTTACCTTGCTCATGTTAATCATGGAGTGAGAGAAGAATCTGATTTTGAGGAAGAAGAACTAAAAAAAATAGCAACAAAACTTGGTGTAAGCATTTTTACATCAAGTTTTTCTGGATCATTCTCAGAACAAAAAGCGCGTGATTTTCGCTATGCTTTTTTCAAAAAAATTATGTTAGAAGAAAATTGCACAGCTTTGGTGACAGCACACCATGCTGATGACCAAGCAGAAACGATTTTTATGAGAATTCTTCGTGGCAGCCGTTTATTTCATATTTCAGGAATGAAAGAAAAACAAAAATTTGCAAATGGAGAATTGATAAGACCGTTGCTTTCTTTTCAAAAATCAAATTTCCCTCCTATTTTTCATTTTGAGGATTGGACAAATCAAGAGAACCATTATTTGCGCAATCGAATTCGAAATGAGTATTTTCCATTGTTAGAACAAGAAAATCCGCAGTTCAGGAAGCATTTAATAGAATTGGGAACAGAAATTTCTCAAATGCAAGATGCATTAGCATATTTAACTAAAAATATTGTGGCGACGAATCTGCAGGAATTTCAATCTCAACCTTACTCTGTGCAAAGTTTTTTGCTACAGGCTTATTTAAAGAAATTTCCTGATTTGCAGCTCAGTAAAGCACAGTTTTCTGATATTTTAGCAATCTTGAACAAGCAATCTAATTATCAGCAACCACTTAAAGCGGGTTATGAGTTATATAAAGATTATGATTCCTTTGAGATTCGTAAAATCAGTCCACAGTCTGATTTAAAAGTGGATTCAATTTTGTTAAAATATAACGATATTGTGGAATATGGTAATTATCGCTTTTCTTTTGGAAAAGAGCTTCATGAAAAAAACATCCAAGAAGTATTTGTTTCACGTGAAACAGAAATTTTACTTCGACATAGAAAAGAACAAGATGAAATTATCTTGAACCAACACCATAAAAAGCTTCGTCGTTACTTTATTGATCAAAAAATCCCTATAGATCAAAGGGAAAATGCTATTATTATTGAGCAAAATGGGGAAATCTTAGCAATTGCTGGAATCGTAACATGTGATTTGAGTAAGAGTCAAAAAAATGATATAATGTATAACAAACTTTATATTCAAAATTTAGATAGGTAAAGAAGATGCTAGAACAAGATATTAAGAAAGTTTTGGTTTCACATGATGAGATCGTGGCAGCAGCAAAAAATTTAGGAACTCAATTAACTAGTGATTATGCAGGGAAAAATCCTATTTTTGTAGGAATTTTAAAAGGTTCCATTCCTTTTTTGGCAGAGTTGATAAAGCATGTTGATACCCATATTGAAATGGATTTTATGTTAGTATCAAGCTATCATGGTGGGACATCTAGCAGTGGCGTTATCAATATTATTAAAGATATTGATCAAGATATTGCTGGACGTCATATTCTTTTTGTCGAAGATATTATTGATACGGGAAAAACATTGAAAAGCCTGTGTGAGTTATTTAGGGAGAAAAAAGCTGCGTCTGTTAAAATTGCTACACTTTTGGACAAGCCCGAAGGACGAAAAGTTGATATTGAAGCAGATTACACATGTTTTACAATTCCAAATGAATTTGTAGTTGGTTATGGTCTAGATTTTGATGAAAACTATCGGAATCTGCCATATGTAGGTGTTTTAAAAGAAGAAGTTTATACAAAATAAAAAGGTATATTGATAGATAGATGAAAAATAAACAAAATAATGGCTTTATAAAAAATCCTTTCCTATACATTTTAATTATTGTTGTTGTTATTACAGGTTTTCAGTATTTTTCAGCTGGAAGTTCTGTAGGTCGCAGCCAACAAATTAACTATACTGAGTTAGTTAAAGAAATTAGAAATGGAAATGTAAAGGATATTAGCTATCAGCCAAATGGTAGTGTTATTGAAGTTGCAGGTACTTATAAAAAAGAAAAGAAGGTAAAGGATAATAGTGGTATTCAGTTTTTTACTCCTTCTTCTACCTCTGTAAGCCGCTTTACTAGTGTTATTCTACCTTCAGATTTAACGGTAGCTGAATTACAAAAATTAGCTTCAGATAAGGGAACTGAAATCACCATTAAACGTGAAAGTTCAAGTGGTGTCTGGATTCAGGTGCTGACAACTCTGGTGCCATTTGCCATCTTTGCTTTCTTCCTGTTCTCTATGATGAATCAAGGTGGAGGCGGTGGAGCGCGTGGAGCTATGAGTTTTGGACGTAATAAAGCGCGTGCGACAAACAAAGAAGATATAAAAGTACGCTTTTCTGATGTAGCAGGTGCGGAAGAAGAAAAACAAGAATTAGTTGAAGTTGTTGAATTTTTAAAAGATCCTAAACGTTATACAAAACTAGGGGCTCGTATACCAGCTGGTGTTCTTCTTGAAGGCCCTCCAGGGACTGGTAAAACTCTTCTTGCTAAAGCAGTAGCTGGTGAAGCAGGCGTTCCATTCTTTAGTATTTCAGGTTCAGATTTCGTTGAAATGTTTGTCGGTGTCGGTGCTAGCCGTGTTCGCTCTCTTTTTGAAGATGCAAAAAAGGCAGCCCCAGCGATTATTTTTATTGATGAAATTGATGCTGTTGGTCGTCAACGCGGTGTCGGTCTCGGTGGAGGAAATGATGAACGCGAACAAACCCTTAATCAACTGCTGATTGAGATGGATGGTTTTGAAGGTAATGAAGGAATTATTGTTATTGCAGCAACAAACCGTAGTGATGTGCTAGATCCGGCGCTTCTGCGTCCTGGTCGATTTGACCGTAAAGTTCTTGTTGGTCAGCCAGATGTAAAAGGTCGTGAAGCTATCCTTCGTGTTCATGCTAGAAATAAACCTCTTGCTGAAGATGTTGACTTAAAACTAGTTGCTCAACAAACGCCTGGTTTTGTTGGTGCTGATTTGGAAAATGTCTTAAATGAAGCGGCTCTTGTCGCAGCGCGTCGAAATAAAAGAGTTATTGATGCTTCCGATATAGATGAAGCAGAAGATCGTGTTATTGCAGGACCGTCTAAAAAAGATAAGACAGTTTCACAACGTGATCGGCAAATTGTCGCTTATCATGAAGCAGGACATACGATTGTTGGTCTTGTTTTATCAAATGCACGTGTCGTTCACAAGGTAACCATTGTACCTCGTGGTCGTGCAGGTGGATATATGATTGCTCTCCCGAAAGAAGATCAGACTCTTTTATCTAAAGAAGATATGAAAGAGCAATTGGCAGGACTTATGGGGGGACGTGTTGCTGAAGAAATTATTTTCAACGTCCAAACTACAGGTGCTTCCAATGACTTTGAACAAGCTACACAAATGGCACGTGCGATGGTAACAGAGTATGGTATGAGTGAAAAACTCGGTCCAGTTCAATATGAAGGAAACCATGCGATGTTTGGCGCTGCGAGCCCACAAAAATCAATTTCAGAGCAAACTGCATATGAAATTGATGAAGAAGTTCGTAATTTGCTTAATGAAGCGCGCAACAAAGCAGCAGAAATTATCCAATCAAATCGTGAAAAGCATAAATTGATTGCAGAAGCTCTTCTTAAATACGAAACACTTGATAGTCATCAAATTAAATCATTGTATGAAACTGGTGAAATGCCTGATGAACCAAGTGTAAGTTCTTCGCATGCTTTGAGCTATGATGAAGTGAAATCTCAAATGGAAGAGCAGAAACCAGAATAAATTAAAACGATAAAACTCTTTGATTTAGAATCAGAGGGTTTTAACTTTATCCGCTGAAAAGAATGTAAAAGTACCTGAAGAGATAGATAGGTGTATTAAGAAGTACGAAATAGAAACCGAAAAGAGTAGGACAGCTATCCAGCTCTCCTAAAAGCTTCAAGTTTGCTATCCTTAAAAGGTAAGAAAAAGGAAGGA